>JASEGF010000071.1 GCA_030017935.1 Bacteroidales bacterium
GCCATATTGCTATACTGCGGATAATCCGGTGGTACTAAAGGATCCGAATGGGATGGACTGGTATGAAGTAGAAAATAAAGAAACACAAGAAAAAGAAATAAAATGGACTGATTATAAAAGCCAGGCAGAAATGAATGAAAATAAAATAGATGGCAAGTATCTAGGAGAAGCAGTAGTAATTTTTAAGGGGAGTAAAGATGAAAAATTAGATGAAGACGGAAAACTAACTGGTGAGGGTGCAAATCCTGCTAATGTTACAATTTATGGTATCAATGGTCCTGATGATATTAATACATACAATGGGATGACTATTCCTAAAAGTAATGACTATTCTACCATAGATGAAGGGGAATATAAAGCTTTTTATCAGGATATGGCAACTTCCTTATATGGAACCGCCGGCGCAAAAGCAAAAGGCATTCCTCCTGCTTATACATATCGTATAAAATCACTTGATGGGACAGAACCAAAAGGTACAAGAAATGGCAAAAATGTTACAATGGAGGGTGTATTTTTACATAGAACAGATTGGAATGGTAAAGCAACAAATTCATCAATGGGATGTCTTATTATAGATGGCCGTGATTGGAGAGATGTAGAGAAACAACTTAAAAAATCATCTAATATCTTTATTAGAATTACTCGATAATTATTTATGAAAATGAATTGTTTAACATTGTTATTTATTAATTTATTCATGGCATACAATGAGCCAGACTTATCTTATTTTATTCAAATAGGAAATGTAAAAAACATATATGATACTGAGATTGTATGTAAAAAGCCTCATACTTTGGATTCAGTCCCAAATTTAGCTGCATTTACTCATCCCCAATTTTTTTATTCAAATAATTGCAAATGCTGTAAATTCAATTTTAACTTTTTTCAATTAAAAATATATAATAGACCAACTGATTCTATAATTCCATATCAACGAGCGAATCATTACATAATTCCTCCTAATTATGAAGCAGGGTATTCTGTAATAATTACAGGTAAACAAGGGGATTTTTTTAGAATAAAATTTAATGAAGATGAACACCCTATTTGTTATAAATGTAATGATAGTAGTTATTATGTTAAGAAAGGGACTCTGGGAACATGGATATATAATTACAATGACAGTATTGATGATTATGATTTTGTACCACTTTATGAAAAACCTTGTGCTGATTCTAAAATCATTAACAAAGTAAAAAAGGAAAACAGTGTAGTAATAATTTTAGATATAGAGGGCAGTTGGATGCTAGTAGAAACTATAAAAGGGAAAAAGCAAAAAGGGTGGTTAGATCCTCGAATGCAATGTGGGAATCCTTATGGTATTGGAGCAGGTATATGTTTTTAGTTGCAATAAATAATTGTACAATTAAGAGTAAAAAATATTCATTTATACATAATAAAATTGAATATTAATCATTTCCCCAATGGAGACCTTTCTTTGTGTGGCTGACAAAGAAAAGTAAATTATTTAAAAATTTATTCAAGAATATTTATTAATTTTACATAATAAAATTTTATAAATGAAAATACACTACCAATATGACAATCTCGGCTCCCCCTCCTTCTTAACTAATGCTGATATTTTTAAAATTAGAGGTGATGATAATGGGAAACAACTTTTTGAATTTTTTGCTGATAATACAAATGTAGAATGGGGAATTACAGGTATAGGTAATAAGGAAACTAATATGCTTACAACAATTCATGATAAAGATAGTGAAGCTGGAGGTCCATTTTTGTTTAAAACTAATTATACTATTAGATATTTTACTCATAGTCATCCATATAATCCAACACCATCTTACAAAGATACTAAATTTGCAAAATCATTAAATTCAAAGTTCCCTAATGCTCCATCATATTTGTATCATAAAGAATTTTATATACAATATAATGAAAAAGGAATTGTATCAAAACCATTCAAACTTTTACCTAAAATAAATATCATAGATACCAAAATTTAATGCAATGAAAAAAGTTTTAAAATTTTTTATAACACTTATGTTATGTATCAATAGTGTAAATGTATTTGCCCAATATATAGAAAAGCAAATAGATCTCTATCATTTAAGTTTTGAGAATAATAACCTAACTACAATTCTTGATAGTATAATTCTTCATGAAAAAAAGTGTAATTATTATGATTGTAATTTATTATTTGGATTTCGTATACAAAAATTTGAGGATAATGAAATTTTAATAGTTATAGAATCAAATAATAGCATTGATCTATTACTAAGTTTAGATCCATATGGTTTCTTTTACTATAAAAATCATATGTTTATTGTTGATGGAGATAGTTTAGAAGAATTATTTTCTATTTGTGGACAAAAGGTATCATTCAAATATTTAGAAAAAGATTTAGATTATATTATAGAACAAAATACCAAACAAAAATATGATAAAAACAAAATTTTAGAGTTAGATTTCATTATAGATGATTCTTTTTCTCAATGGTCTTATAGATATCTTAATGGTGAATTTATTTTTTATAGTAAGTCTAGCTTTTGTAATTAAATAAAAGTATATTTGTAAGTTTTTATAAGAATAATTTCATAATCAATTATATTTAACTGTGAGCTTTGTGTGGTTGACAAAGAAAAGTAAAATATTTAAAAATTTATTCAAAATCGATTATACACATAAGAAATTTAGTTATTATCTAAACGCCTATTTCAATTTATTAATAAAACTCTTAATTTATTTTTTTATAATTTTGGAAATATTTTTAAAAAAATCAACATTATGAATTGGAAAAATACTTCGATTATTTTTATTAGTTTGCTTTTAATATTTACAACATCGTGCTCTGTTTTTCAAAAGAAAAATACTCCTGAATATGTTTCCAAGCAATTTTTAACAAATTTTCAAAAATTAAATTTCGACGAAGCATCTAAATATGGCACTGAAAACACGAAAATGATGATAGCTTTTTTCAAAAACATCATAGGTATGATGCCAGCAGATAAACGTGATAGCTTACAAATACCAAAGGCTAATGTAGATATCAAAAAATGTTATATCTACGGTAATACAGCTAAATGTGCTTATATTGCCAATGATAAATTAGACACTTTAGACTTGTTAAAGGTAGATGGTAAATGGTTAGTAGATTTGAAAAAAGAAAATAAAAATTCTCAAAATTAATTTTGTAGTTATTTGTATTTGATTAAAGCAATGAAACTTTAGAGTAATCTATCTATTTGCTGGCAAATATCATTAAAAACTTCGTTTACATCTCTATCACCATAGATATCTACAATATTTTTGTTAGTTTTTTTGTAATAATCTATAATAGGCAAAGTATATTGATAATAAAATTGTAATCTATTATTGATAGTTTCATCATTATCATCTGCTCTATTTTCTTTCTGTGCTCTATATTTTAATCGATTTTTTATTGTCGTTTCAGGGATGTCTAGTTTGATTACTAAATCGATTTTTAGATTATTATTAGCTAATTCTTTATCTAGCATTTCTGCTTGATGTACTGTCCTTGGGAAGCCGTCAAAAATAATTCCTCTTGCATTTTTATTATTTTTAATAAACTCTTTTACTATCTCTTCGATGAGTTCATCAGATACTAGAGCACCAGAGTTTACAACCATTTCTATATTTTTGCCTAAAGGAGTTTGTTTTTTTATCTCATCTCTCAATAGATCACCTGTAGAGAAATGTATAAAACCATATTTTTCTTTGATTTTTTGAGATTGCGTGCCTTTGCCACTACCTAGTGGACCGAAAATTACCAAATTAATCATATTTGATTTAATTTGTAAATATCTAATAAATTTCTTCCTAAACCATCATAGTCTAATCCATATCCTACAACAAATTCTCTAGAAATATTAAAACCGATATAGTTAATATCTATTTCATTTTTAAATTTAAAAACTTCTGGTTTAAAAAGTAAGGTAGCTATATAAATTTTTTTAGGATTATATTTAGATAGATCATTCAGTAAACTTTTAATTGTTAATCCTGTATCAATAATATCTTCTAGAATAATAATATTGCTATTTGCTAAAGTAGCTTTTATGCTATTAGTAGTCAGATTTACATTGCCAGAGCTTGTAGTACCCACATATGAGCTAATTTTTAAAAAATCTACTTCACAATTATAGGGGAACCGTTTAACTATTTCGCTTGTAAACATAAATGCTCCATTTAATACAGAAATAAATACTGGTTTTGTATCTCCTAGATCGTTAACAATCATTTGGCTCAATACATCTATCCTTTTTTCTATTTCTTCTTGAGGAATAAATAATTCAAAAGTTTTATCATGTAATTGCACAGTTTTCATATTAGAATTTTAAAAATTTTTGATAAAATTAATCATTTTATTAGTAATACAATTAATTAAATACTAAATTTAAATAGATATAATAGGTTGTAATTAATCTTTCAGATAGAATTATTGATTATCTTGGTTCTATAACTTTTATTGTAGGTTAATTATTTTACCACAAAGGGCACCAAGATATTACACAAAGTTCACAAAGTGTCATTTTTAAACCTTTAAATTTTACAATTCTCTGTGTTCTTTGTGCCTTCTTTGAGAACTTTGTGGTTAATATTTAAGAGTACAATAATAAATAAAATTCATTTTTATAAAATTACTCTTTTTTAATCTTTACCCACTCAAAACGTTATAGAACCATTATCTTTTTCTAGCATTAGCTTGCTGTTGTTTAGCTAGTGCTTCCATTCTTTGTTGCCAAGAAGATCTTTTAACTGGTTTTTTCCAATTAGCTATCAATTTAGCTCTGATTTTTTCTTCATTTACGAATAATCGGAAAGCATAAGTTTGTAATATAGATATCACATTAAATAAGAAATAATAGTAGCTAAGTGCTGCAGAATAGTTATTAAATATACCAAGGAATAAAATTGGCATACCATACAACATTAATTTCATTCCTGGCATAGTATTGTCTGTAGGAGTCAGTTTATTATTAATATAGGTATATAATAATGTAGAAATAGCCATCAATAGAGCAAATAAACTAACATGATCACCATATAGTGGTATATTAACACCTAAATTTAATATAGAATCTGATGCAGACAAATCATGAGCCCATAGGAAAGCTTGATGCCTTAGCTCAATAGCTGATGGGAAAAATCTAAACATAGCTATAAGAATAGGGAATTGTAGTAATACTGGCCAACAGCCACCTGCAGGATTGATTTTAGACTTTTTGTATAGCTGCATAGTCTCCTGTTGCTTTTTCAAAGCATCATCAGGTTTAGGATATTTTTCGTTTATTTTAGTAATTTCTGGCTTTAGAGCTCGCATTTTTGCACTACTCATATAAGTTTGATAAGTGAATGGTATCAATACGATTTTTAATAATATTGTTAATATTAAAATGATAATGCCATAATTTAATCCATATTTTTCTAACCAGTTGAATACTGGGATTACTAAAAATCTATTAACCCAAGCTATAGGAGCAAAACCCCACCCCAGAGGTATTTCTCTTTCAAGTCTTAATTTATAATCTCTTAATATATTATATTTCAATGGACCAGTGAAAATTTTGAAATGAATAGGTTTATCACTGCTATGTTCTATGGTCATCCCTACTGACAAATGTCTGAGATATCTAGTAGAATCATCTGGATTAAAAGATTTAGTTTCTAGCTGTGCAGCACTGAAGTAATCATCAGCATTTATTAATGTATGAGTAAAAAATTGTTGTTTTAGTCCAATCCACTTAACTCTTAAATTTAATGTTTCTTGTTGGTCTTTAGCTTTCAAATGTGTAACTTTGTCGTCTCCATCCATATAGCAAATAGTAGTATTTGTAGTTTCTATTTTTTTATCCTTTTCTTGCTGAATCATGCTGTTTGCCCAGGTAAATGTGAGAATATCTAATGATAAAACTCCGATGTTAGCAGGATTCACAAAAGATAATTTATAATCTAGCATATATTCATCCTTGGGGATGGCATATTCTATTTGCACACCACCTAATATCTCATTAGTAGCTGTATCTATTGCATTTGCTAGGAATGTTACAAAAGTAGTATCACCGATTTTTTTAATATGAGGTTCAAAAAACAAATTTTTAGTTTCTATAAATCTATCAAAAGCTCTGAACACAAATGAAAACTCATAATCACTAGTATCTATCAATTGTACTGGATTATTCTTATAATCTTTGAAATTTTTTAATTCTACACTATGCAGCACAGCACCTTTACATGAAAAAGAAATATCAGCTACATCATTAGATATTAAAATAATACTATCTTCACTTGTGTATGATTTTTGGAAAAACTTATATGCCTCTGGTACTTTTGCAATATTTGTGCTAGTAGTATCAGCTGCATAGTCTTTTTTTAATGTGTCATTAATAATATTTGTAGTAGTATCTTGTATGCTTTGATCAGCTAAAATAGCCGAATCTCTTCTGTGTTGCTCAACTAATCTGAGGCTATCTTGAATTTTTCTTTGCTTCTCTAACTCTTCTGTTGAAGGGGAAATGTAAAACATATAACCTACCAAAAGTGCAAAAAGCAGTAAAAATCCGATTACTTGACTTCTCTCCATAAATTCTTTATTCTAATAAATGTTTTTTTGAAATGCAAAAATACAGGTATTTATTAAAAGGAGCAAATTTTAATTAAAATATTTCAATAAAATGCCAGAGCTGCAAATTTCCAAATTATTGGTTTGATTAACGATATAAAGAGGTGACTGGGTGACGGGGAGACGAGGTGACTGGGAGACTGGGGAGAAGAGGAGACTGGGAGAAGAGGAGATTAGTGATTAGAGGAGAATGGGGAGACGAGGAGATGGTGAGACGAGGTGAAGAGGATTTAATGTTTCCTTATCAATTTATCACCTATAACTTATCACTTATCACTAATAACTTATCACTTATCACCTATAAGCTATTACCTATTACTTCTAAACTAATCAACTCATCAACTTATCAACTACTCAACCTTGATTTTTTATTTGTGTTAATTTGTGTGCATTTGTGGACAATAAATAACAATGGACAACTGTATTTCGCTTAAACTACTAAAGCTAATACCAATGTTTCATTTAATAATAAAAAAGGGACTCAAGTTTACTGGGTCCCTTTTCGAAATTATTTAATTTAGATTATTTTACTAAAGTGAGCTCATCGATGAGATTGGTAGCACCGGCATATTTGTCAATTATAAAAAGCACATATCTGATATCTACACTTATGCACCTTTGCACACTAGTTTCAAATAAAATATCTCCACTCATACTTTCCCAATTTCCATCAAAAGCTAATCCTATGAGATTGCCTTCAGCATCTATCACACCACTACCACTATTACCACCAGTAATGTCATTATTAGTTATAAAACAAGTAACTATGTTGCCATTCTTATCAGCATATTGCCCAAAATCTTTTTTACTATATAATTCTTTTAATCTATCGGGCACGATGAATTCATCATTGTTAGGATCTTCTTTTTCCATTATACCAGTCAAAGTAGTTACGTAATCATAATGAACCGCATCAGCAGGATAATAATCTTGTACAGTGCCATAGGTCATTCTCATAGTACTATTAGCATCTGGATAGTAAGCTTTATTTGGCATCATTTCTCGAAGACCAGCGATATATTTGCGATATCCTTCATTTTGTTGATCTTCAGCTTTTGCCATCTCTTGCCATATTGATCGTGCACTTGATAGAGTACTAATTGTTAATTGAAATCCAAGGTCATTTTCTAAAGTTTTTAAATTTGGATTTTGTAGAAAGCTATTAAATCTAGCCTCATCTACTAAAATACTTTTATTATAAATATCGTCTGCCCATTTTTTAATATCACCTTTATATTTTTTTTCAAAAGTAGTGATAGTACTTATTTGTTGATCTTTGGGCACATCATTTATATACATTTCAAACATTGCTATGAAAATATCTTTATCTACACTAGCATTATAATCTTTAAAATATTTTTCGGCTTTTTCGTTTAAATTTTTTGCAATTAATTTAGCATTGCCTTCTATTTTAGCTTTCTCATCTTTGCTAGCATTTTCCATATTTTTCAGTACAGAGTACAATTGTAAAAGGTCGAAACCGAAATAGATAAATTCTGGTCCTTGTAGTAGAGCCTCTTCTAGATAAGTCATCGATTTATTATATTTTGCTAATAAATTGTAAGAATCCTCAATTTCTTTAAGGCAAGTGCCATATTTTTGTTGTCTTGTAGCATCTTGTTGCACCCAATTCATAAATTGGTTTTCTAGTTCTTTTTTTCTATCATAAACATCCCATCTTTTTAGACCCTTAGTTTGTCCGATGAAATATTTCCAATAGTTAGATGTTTGAGCATATTTAGAAGAATATTGTAGTTTTATTTTAGGATCTTGATCCATATAGGATCTCATAATAGATAATTTATTATCTCTGATTTTTACAATCAAAGGATTATTTTGATTAATTGCTTGATCTACGCCTTGAGAAGTAATATATCTATGAGTACTGCCGGGGAAGCCAAAAATCATAGAGAAATCATTTTTTTCAACCCCTTTAATAGAAACAGGTAAATATTTTTTAGGTTTTAAAGGAACATTTTTATCAGAATAATCAGCTGGAGAGCCATCTGGAGCAGTGTAAATGCGGAAAATTGAAAAGTCTCCAGTATGACGTGGCCACATCCAGTTATCAGTATCGCCACCGAATTTACCTATTGCACTAGGAGGAGCTCCTACTAACCTGATATCTTTATATGTTTCGTAGACATATAAATAATATTCATTACCCTCAAACATGGGTTTAACGACTACATCATATTTCCCTTTTTCTGAGGCTTCATTTTCTATTTCTTTAATTGCTTTGCTTATAGCTTTGTCTCTAGCACTTAAACTCATAGAATCATTTACATTTTTTAGCACTCTACCAGTTACATCCTCTATTCTTACGACAAATGACATAGTCATTTCATCTATTGGTATCTCTTCAGATAGCTTGGTAGCCCAGAATCCATTTGTTAAGTAATCATGCTCTAAGGTACTTACTTGCTGCACAGCATCATATCCACAGTGATGATTAGTAAATACTAGCCCCTGAGGAGAAACTACAACTCCAGAGCAGAAAAAACCCATACTTGGTTTATAATTATCAGAGCCTAGTCCGACAATAGCATCTTTTATACTTGGGTTAGTGTTAGAATACACTTCTTCAGCTTTTAATTTGAGTCCTAACCTGACCATGTCTGGATAATTAAGCTTTTCTATCCATACTGGCACCCACATACCCTCATCTGGTTTAGTAGGAGGATTCACTGCA
>JASEGF010000072.1:0-3557 GCA_030017935.1 Bacteroidales bacterium
TTTGTGGTTAATATTAAACAGTACAATATTAAAAAAATTCATTTTTATAAAATTACTCTTTTTTAATCTTTACCCATACAAAACGTTATAGAACCATTTTTATTTTTATAATAATTATAACCAAAAAGTGCAAGGTCATATTTAATCGGATCTACCGGATCTAATAATTTCAGATTATTTGTTAATTCCAATACTGCTTTAAGGTCATTTTGTTTACGTGATAAAAGTCCTAATTCTCGTGCAGCCATTCCTACATGAAGATCTAAAGGTATATATAGAGAAGATGTCGGTATATTTTGCCAAATTCCAAAATCTAATCCTTCATTATTTTTGCGAACCATCCATCTAAAATATAAATTAATTCTTTTGCAAGCACTATTATTATCAGGGTTGGGGATATGTTTTTCGCTGCGACGTTCATGAGTTACAGACAAAAATAAATCCCTAATAGCTCTAATGCTATCTAACAAATCATTATTTTTATCATAATGAATTTTTACAAAATTATTTAAACTATCATATTTGAGATATATCACGCGCAGGGCATCTAAAAAATAAAATAAATCCATTGGCTGAAAAGTACGGTAAACAAAAGATTCACAAGATTTCCATTTATTTTTTTGTCCAGTTACGAATTTATATGGCTGATAATTCATCAATTGCATTAAATTATTAGCTGCTTTTACAATATTTTCGCGTTTTCCCCATGCTATTATAGCACTAAAAAACCCCGCTATTTCAATGTCTAAAGGATCAGAGAAAATAGCGGGAATTTTAATTGGATCTATTTCCCAATATTTAGGTTGAGAAAATTCTGTATAAAAAGAATCTAATAGAAATTTTGTATTATTCAACTAGATTTATCTAATTTGTTTGATAATTTCTTGTCCTACTTTAACAGCATTTAAATTAGCTGGTATCAGATGATGATGACGTTCTGGTAGTGATTCTTTAAGGCCTTCTTCAATATATTCAAAAGATACTATAGGTTTTAGTTTTAGATAACCACCTAGCACGAACATATTAAAAATTTTCATATTACCTGTTTCTACAGCTTTTTTAGAAGCCTCGATTTGATAAATTTTTATATCTGTTCTTTCAGGATGACGAGTGATGCCATGAGGATCATATATTAAGATGCCGCCTGGTTTCACAGAATTTTCAAATTTATCTAAAGAAGGTTGATTTAAGATTATTGCTGTGTCATATTCATTTAATACAGGACTACTAATACGTTCATCACTAAGGATAACTGTTACATTAGAGGTACCACCACGCATTTCAGGACCATAGGATGGGAACCAACTAACATTTAGACCTTGATTCATACCAGCAGTTGCTAATATCTTACCCATTGATAGGACACCCTGTCCACCAAAGCCTGCGATAATTATTTCTTCTGTCATAATAATACAATTTTATAATTCTTTAACTATTTGGCCATCTACCTTTATATCACCAAGAGGGAAAACTTTGAACATATTTTCCTCCATCCATTTATTAGACTCTACAGGTGTCATTTTCCATCCACTATTACAATTAGAAACTATTTCTATAAAGGATAATCCTTTATTTTGCTGCTGATTTTCAAAAGCTTTTCTAATTGCTTTTTTAGCTTTTCTAACATTAGCAGGTTTATGAACAGACTGTCTAGTAACATAATATGTACCTGGTAGCATAGCAACTAATTCTGTCATACGCAATGGATGACCCATCATTTGTGGATCTCTACCATATGGAGAAGTAGCAGTTACCATACCATCTAATGTTGTAGGTGCCATTTGTCCACCTGTCATACCATAAATACCATTATTTATGAAAATGACAACAATATTTTCTCCTCTATTACATGCATGCAGAGTTTCATTACCACCTATCGCAGCGAGGTCTCCATCACCCTGATAAGTAAATACAAATTTATTAGGATAGAGTCTTTTAATAGCGGTAGCAAGGGCAGTAGCTCTACCATGAGCTGCTTGTTGCATATCTATATCAAAAAATTCATAAGCTAAAACAGAACAACCTACTGGTGCAATACCAATAGTCTGATCCTGTATGCCCATTTCTTCTATTGTCTCTGCTATCAATCTATGAACTACTCCATGACCACAACCAGGGCAATATGACAAAACATTGTCTGTGAGAACTTTTGTCTTTTTGAAAACAATGTTTTCGTCTTTTATTATTTCTTTCCAACTTTCAAATTTTACATCCATAATTACAATCTTTAATACTTGTTAACAATTTTTTCTTTTAATGCATTTAGCACTTGGAATGGAGTATGTATCGAACCACCTACTCTGCCATAGTGCTCTACTGGCACTCTATCATGCACTGCCAATCTAACGTCTTGAACTAATTGACCTAAACTCATCTCTACAGATAAAATACCTTTAACTTGTCTAGACAATCTTTCAAGTTCTTTATCAGGGAAAGGATATAAAGTAATAGGTCTATATAAACCAACTTTAATACCTTCTGCACGAGCTAAATCTACTGTTTTTTGGCCAATTCTCGCACTAGAACCATAAGCTACTATTAAGTACTCTGCATCATCAGTCATAATATTTTCCCACATAGCATCTTCTTTCATTTTTTCATATTTTTCTTTGAGATGCATTACATGTTTTTCTTGTCTAATGGGATCTAGATCTAGAGAGGTAATAATATTGCGTTCTCTATTTGGAGTTTTTCCTGTAGTAGCCCAAGGGCATTCTTTAATAATTTCCTCTTCAGTTCTTCGAGGTATAGGATCAAAAAGTTCGACTTTTTCCATTACTTGGCCAATAACTCCGTCTGATAAGATCATTACTGGATTACGATATTTAAAAGCCATTTCGAAACCAAGTTTTACAAAGTCAGACATTTCTTGAACAGAAGAAGGAGCTAAAACGAACAAATAATAATCACCATGTCCACCACCTTTAGTAGCTTGGAAATAATCACTTTGAGATGGTTGAATAGTTCCTAATCCGGGACCTCCACGCACAACATTTGCTATTAGACAAGGAATTTCTGCACCAGCCATATAAGAAATTCCTTCTTGCATTAAGCTAATACCAGGACTAGAAGATGTAGTCATAACTCTTTTGCCAGCAGCACCACCACCATATAGCATATTGATAGATGCTACTTCACTCTCTGCTTGTAAAACTACCATTCCGGTACGTTCATAAGGATTTACAGCCATTAAATATTCTAATACCTCTGATTGAGGGGTGATGGGGTAACCAAAATAGCCATCGCAACCAGCACGTATAGCAGCTTCAGCAATAGCTTCATTTCCCATCATTAAACGTATTTCTCCCATATTTTATACTTTTTTTTAAATATTAAACTTCTAGTTTAGCTTTATACAATGTAATAACTGCATCTGGACAAACCATAACGCAATTTTCACAAGCTGTACAATCTTCTTTAATTATGTCTGCATAGAAATAACCTTTGTTATTTACATTATTACCAAGGGCTATTACATCTTGAGGGCATACTTCTACACATAAGCCACACCCTTTACATTTTTCTATGTCTATTACTATTGCACCTTTGAATTTTGC
>JASEGF010000072.1:3567-7980 GCA_030017935.1 Bacteroidales bacterium
CCATATTATTTATTTATTATTTTGGTTAATATTTTCTCTGAAAATTTTTAATCTTCTTCCTAGCTCATCCATCATTTCCATTGGTATCAATGATACACAAGCTCTTATTCCCTCATGAATATCTGATCCTGTAATTTTTAGTGATATAGCACCTATACCATGCAGTAATAACTGATAAAGAATCTCATTACCATCCAGGCCGGGATATTTAACTGTAAAATAAAATCCATCAGCTATGGGCTTATCTACATCCTTGTCATAAACTAATTGAAATCCATTTTCTAAAAAATGTTTTTTCATTATTTTAGCTTTTTCTCCATAGATAAGTACTTCGTCTCTAAAATTATATTTACCTTCATTTACAGCTTTCAGAATAGCATATAAAGCATATTGTGGAGAATGACTCGTACCACTACTCACACTATAAATACTTTCAAAAATCAATGCAGTCCCGAAATGATCCGAATAAAAATTTGTTTTGAGATCTAGGAAATGTCTATTAAATAATTCTGGACTAACTACCATCATACCTATCCTTTGTCCCGCATAAGAAAAGACTTTCGAGGTACTTATAAGAAGAATATATTGATCATAATATTTACCTATTGTAGGCTGATATGGAGGTACACCTGGTTTACCATAATCTTGTCTAAAATCCATTCCGAAATAGGCTAAATCTTCAATTACAACAACATCATATTTCTTAGCTATTTTTGCAATTATTTGGAGCTCTTCATCAGTGAAAACTATCCAAGATGGATTGTTTGGATTACTATATATAAGCCCATAAAATTCTCCGGTAGATAAATATTTCTCTAATGCTTCTTCTAATTTTTTTCCACGATAATTATAAACATCAAAATGATCAGTACCTGAACCTAAAACATGAGCTTGTAATTTATGAACAGGGAATCCTGGATCTAGGAATAATAATTTTTTTCTATCTTTATGAGTGTGCATGAGCGTCATAAAAGAAGTAAAGCTTCCCATCATAGATCCAACAGTAGGCAAACAATTTTCTTCATTAACATCTAAATCTAGAAAATTTTTTACAAATTTTTTAATTTCATTTTTTAATGGTTTATAACCTTGTATATCAGGGTAAACAGCTGCAATGCCTTGCTTGAGAGCTTCTATCTCTGCATCCACTCCCAGTTGGACAGGTGGTAAGCCAGGATTACCAAGCTCCATCCTTATATATCTAACACCTGTTTCTTTTTCTAATTTATCTACAATTTGACACATCTGCCTGATAGATGTATCAACCAGAGAGCTAACATTATACTTTTTTAACACATCATCTAAAACATTTTTATCAATTATAGTATTTGACATATTTGTTTTTTGCAAATCTAATAAATTTTAACAATATATGTGTACATAATATTTATCATATTTTTTATTGTTTAATATCAACAAAAAATTTTTTTTAAAAATATAATTTTTATTTTTACATTTGTAAAATAAGAAAAATTTTATGACTGAAGAAAAGAAAACAACGACTAGAAAAGCAACTCCAAGCAGTTCAAAGACTAAAAATATAGAATCTAGAGAAATATTTGGTGGTAAAATACCACCAAGTGATTTAGAAACCGAAGAAGTAGTATTAGGAGCATTATTAATAGAACCTAACGCATTAGCCACAGTAATAGATATATTGCAGCCAGAGGTATTTTATAAAGAAGCACATCAACGTATTTTTGCTGCTATATTAGCATTATATCCAATAGGCGAACCAATAGATGTGATAACAGTAACAAATTATTTAAGGAAAAACGGTGAAATCGATTTCATAGGTGGGCCAGCATATATAGCACAATTAACTGATAGAGTAATCTCAGCTGCTAATATAGAATATCATGCTCGAATTTTGATAGAAAAATATATACAACGTAAACTAATAGAAATATCAAATAATATTATAACTGAAGCATATGATGCTACTTCTGATGCTTTCGACATATTAAATGAAGCTGAAAATGCATTATTCCAAATTAATGAGCAAAATCTCCGACGTTCTTTTAGATCTATGCCATCAGTATTGCAAGTAGTGAGAGAACAGATAGAAACAGCTTATAAAAATCAAGGAGAATATACTGGTGTAGTAACAGGTTATTATCATTTAGATCAGCTGACAGGTGGTTTACAACCATCTGATTTGATAATTATAGCAGCTAGACCTGGCATGGGAAAAACAGCTTTTGCTCTATCAATGGCACGTAATATGGCTGTGGAGTTTGGCTTGCCAATAGCATTTTTTTCATTAGAAATGACCGCACCACAATTAGTGATCAGAATATTGTCTGCTCAAACACAAATATCTAGTGAAAGAATAAGGAAAGGTGAATTAGATGATATGGAATGGATGACTTTAAATGAAGCAATGAATAAATTATCTAATGTTAAATTATTTTTAGATGACACTCCAGCCTTATCAATATTTGAATTAAGAGCTAAAGCACGTAGGCTAAAGCAAGCATATGATATACAGGCTATCTATATAGATTATTTGCAATTAATGACAGCTAAAATAGATAGAAATAGTAATAGAGAACAAGAAATAGCATCTATTAGTAGAGCATTAAAAGCTCTAGCAAAAGAATTAAATATACCTGTGATTGCTTTATCACAATTAAGCCGTGATGTAGAAAAAAGAAGTGGCACTAAACGCCCTCAATTATCTGATCTTAGAGAATCTGGAGCTATAGAACAGGATGCAGATATTGTAATAGGTATCTATAGACCTGAATACTATATGAAAGAAGAGCAAGTAGATGAAGACAAATTAGCAGCAGTTAAAAATAAAGCTGAAATAATCCTTTTAAAACATAGAAATGGCCCATTAGGGACAGTAAATCTTTATTTTCTCAATCAGTTTGCATTATTTACTGATGAAGATATTTCTAATATTAATTTTGAGAAGCAAGTTTTTGAGTCAAAAATTAATGAAGATTTTGATGAAGACTATTATGGTTCCTATGAAGCACCATACTAAACGACTATCTCAACTATATTTTTTAAATAAATGAATTAGAAATTTAAATCTTAATTTAGAACATTATAACAGATCTTCCTCAGAATTAATAAACTTTTAACAGCTCAATAGCCTGATGGTTATTGAGGAAATATAGTTTTAATTATATGAACATAATTGCCTACAATTTTAGGATACAAAATCTTATAATAAATTAGTAATAAACAAATTTTAATAAAGTTATAAGAAAATTTTTCATTGCCTACAAAAATTAAAGCCAAATGCCCCTTAACATTTACATGGGTCCTTTAATATTTTCAGGAAGATCCGCTAAAAAAATAGACAATCTGATTTATAAACTTTATGACCTGACCGAAGAAGAAATAAAAATAATTGAAAATGGTTAAAACCATTGACAAAATATTATTGCATTATCATAGCACACGGTTTAAACCGTATGCTATGATTAAACGCCAATTTCAATAATAGTTTAAAAAATAATAGCTTCGTAAATGTAAATTTCAGCATCTGGATCTTTCCATCCATAGTAGCCAATGCCAGCTTTGTCTTGAGCACAATGACCTAGAAATTCTTCTAAGTTCCATCCAGTTTCAGTAGCTACTTGTGGTAAAAATGTACCGCTACGCAATCCTTTTTTAATATAAATGCCATGTTTACCTAACTGAATTTCATCAATAGACTTTATTTTTTTAAGAGGTGTGAGTACACTGATTTCTATATCAATTTTATTTAATTCATCAAAGCTGAGTGGAGAGAAACGTGGATCATTAAATGCTGCACTCTGAGCCATTTCAATAACATTTTGCCACAAAGGTTGATCTTGTCTAAATGTACCTATGCAACCTCGCAATCTACCATATTTATTTATAGTAACAAATACTCCACAATTAGCATGTAATCCAGGCCAATCAGGAATTTCTACTTTAGGATATGTATGATAAGTAAGACCATACTTTATACTTTTAAAAGCTAAATCTTTAAGAAATTTTTTTTCTTCCTCTGTAAGTGTAAACTCAGCATCTGTAGATTGATTTTTTATTTCAGATTTAGTATCTCTCGGAATAACTATTAGACTAGCATATCCCACAACTCTAGATTTATCTCCAGATACATCTCCACTATTAGCAGTGAAGATTTTTTTAACTTCAAATGGCTCTTTTTCAATGACTTTTAAAAGCACATATACTGCTGCAGCACCACAGGCCGCAGTTGATAAGTTATCATATTTTCCACTCATCTCGATATCATTGACAGCTGACATAAATTTGTAAGGGTCACCAGTAGTGATAGCTTGTACAGTTAAACTATCTGAGATAATTGCATCTTTGTAAGACGGATAATGAGATAAATCTGTGCTAATGACAAAAAGATTGTCAGCGGTGAAATATTTTTTCAAAATAGAAGCTATCTCATCTAAT
>JASEGF010000072.1:7990-9240 GCA_030017935.1 Bacteroidales bacterium
GTTGTATTCTCTGTGCCAACCAAAATAGGGACAATTCTAAAATCTGGAGCTAAGCGTAATTGCAAAAAAGGTATTTGTACTTCTAAAGCGTGTTCTTTATCGTGATAATAACTGGGCTGAGAAAAAATTTTATATTTTAATAACTCCTCACAAATAGTATCATTTACTTGCACTTCTCCCAAAGCATTCGCAAAAGCTCCCGATGGATATACTGAAGCACCACTGAAGTAACCTTGATGACTTCTACCAATGAGAAAAACATTTTTATATTTTGCTGATGGTTCTAACTGAGCATATGCTCTAGCTGCTACAGCTCCACTAAAGATATAGCCAGCATGTGGCACTATCAAAGCTCTTATAGATTTAGGATAACTAGTCGGCTGATATGCTCTATACCAATTTTCTATTTGATTTTTTAGTTCTATCGCATTATTAGGATAAAATGTGCCCTGTACTACAGGCTTTCTAATCATATCTTGTCCATTTGTAAATAAATTTGATACCATAATTAAAAGAATTAAAAAATATTTTTTCATAATACAAATATAATTAATTTTTTGGAAATATTCAACAAAATTATAATAAAAATTTTTCAAATTAGGCGTTTAATTAATAACTAAATTATTGTTTTATCTATCTGATATTAAGTATTTTACGTGATAATATAATTTATGTTCAAATTAATTAATGATATTTTATTAGTAATTTTATAATGCTTAAAGTCTTTTTCAGTGAACATTTAATAAAAAAATTCTTAAAATTTTAATTTTTAAGAATTTTCTATATAAGCCATAATTTAAAAAGTTCAAATAGTAATTTCTTTAAATTATTATATCATTATTTAATTTAAACATTTTTTAATTAAGCGTTTTATTAATAACTTATTTATTACAATGAATGTATAAGTAATAGCTTTACTTCTAAAAAGTATAATCTGATTTGCTTAAAAACATTTCTTATACTCTAATCCTTATCTTATGAGTACAAAAGTTTTCATCAATAATTAGTAAACTATTATATATAAATTATTGTGATGAAAGAAATAAAAATATACAACGTTTTTTATTTAAATCTATAGTTGTCTTTTTCCAAGTTTTTACTTGTTTAGTTTTAATAAATTGATTAGAAGTAGATAGTTCTGCTGCTACGGACAAAAGTGTATCATCATATAATGTATGTATTAGTGTTTCAAAAGTCTTTTGCGAACGATATGGAGCTTCCATAAAAATTTGAGTATATCTGTTTTTTTT
>JASEGF010000073.1 GCA_030017935.1 Bacteroidales bacterium
GACACAGAGGAGCGGCACTCAGAGTTTTTACCTCTTGATAATCAACCGCATCAGCTTCTTTCTCTAACAATAAATTGTAAAGATTATCTAAAAATGAGAGATTCTCTTGCTTGCCCATAGAGATATACTCGTCTACGTCTTCGATTATCTTTTTCATAATTTCAATAATTTTTTACAAATATATAAAAAATTTTAATTAGTTATCAAATATATATTTATAAAAAATATTTTTGATTAGTCAATTCCTCTTTCTCTTAAAAAAATTTTTTTATTTTTAATTTCTTTTTTAATTTTGCGAAAAAACAATTATAATATGAAAACTACAAAAATAATTGTGCAAATTGTACTATGGATTGTCATTGTAGTACTTGCTATATTGATTTTTAGAAGCATTACTGATCCTTTGAATTTTCAAAATGAATTTAAAAGAAGGCAAGATGCTGTAATTACTAAATTAAAAAATATTCGCTCTGCTGAACAAATGTATCTCCAGGTAAATAATCGTTATACTGCTAATTGGGATTCTTTGGCAGAATTTATCGAATCAGGTAAAATACCTATTATTAAATTAACTGCTGATCCCAAAGATACTACTTTTACTGTTTTCTTTAGAGATACTGTAGGTTATAAAATTGTAAAGGATTCTTTATTTAAAAATATTCCTGATTTTAATGCTAAAGAATTAAAATACATCCCTTTTTCGGATATTACTGGAACACCTAAAGATACTTTTTCTATTAAGGTAGATAAGATTAATAAAGGAAACGTATGGGTTAGTACTATTGAAGTTACTGCTCCTTATAAATCTTTTATGAAAGATTATGATCTAAATAGATATGGCGTAGATCCTGAGGGTGTTCTTAAATTCGGATCTATTACTGAACCTATAACAGATGGTAATTGGGAATAATGAGTATCAAAAATTTCGAAAAAATTTTAAATTTTGATTTAGAAATAAATAATGCTAGTATAAGCATCTTCAATGAAGGTGCTTATATTATTTTTTTTGCTGATAAAACTCCTGTTAAAATTTGTTCTTTCCCTTGGGAATCATTTAACGATATTTTTGAAAATGAAATTGTCAATTACCCTCATTTTAATTTTATAATTGCTTCTGAGCAGAGTACCATTTTGCCAAATGATTTTTTATTAAAATATTCTAAAAGTGATTTTATTCAAATTTTAGGTTGGGAAAATCCAGACAATGTACAAATTAATGCACTGCCAGAATTAAATGCTGTGATGTTAAATAAAAAAATCCCCATTCCTGAAAAAATAAATCTATATCCTTGTACTGCTCATGAATATCTTTGGCTTAAATTCATTCTAAAAAGAAAAGCTGACGGTGTATTTGTTGATGTTAGACCTGGCACTTCTATAATTACTATTATTTCTCAACAGAAATTATTATTTTATAATTTAATGCAATACAATACTCCAATGGATCTTTTGTATTATATAACTAGTGCAATTAATTTGACCGATACTGAAAGTTTAGATTTGCCACTATTTATTTCTGGTGCTATTACTTCAGATTCATTATTATTAAATAAGATAGAACCTTTTTTTAAAAATATTAATTTTTTATCTGTTGGAGATAATTTTTTAGAAGAATACTCTCATTTTTTCGTTTCTAGTTATGAGTTATGCGAATTATAGACGGTTCACATAAAAAAAGACAAATTATCCTCCCTAGTAAAATCGATATTAGTCCAACTACAGATTTTGCTAAAGAAGCATTATTTAATATTTTGAGATATTATACTGATTTCCAAGGAATTGATGTTTTAGATATTTTTAGCGGAAGTGGAAATATTTCCTATGAATTTGCTTCTCGTGGGGCAAACAAGATTATTGCTATAGAAAAAGATGATTTTTGGTATAATTTTATTCAAAATAATATTGAAAAAATTAATTTAAAATCAATTTCTGTTTTTCAAGTAGATGCTTTTTATTTCATACAACATTGTAAAGAAAAATTTGATATTATTTTTGCTGATCCTCCATATAATTTAGATAATATTGATAAAATTCCTGATCTTATTTTTGAGAATAATTTATTAAATGACGATGGCATCCTGATATTAGAGCATGGTGGTAAACTTTCGTTCAGTGACCATAAAAGGTTGATCGACCATAGATCTTATGGTAAAGTTAATTTTTCCTTTTTTAAATAATACTATTTTGGTATTTTAGGTAAAATAGTACAATTTATTATATTTATGAGTAAAAAAACTACAAAAGACATTAAAAATATTGAAATATTCAAATCTGATTTTGAGATAGAAAGGATATTACCATATACTGATGGCATTAGTGCAGGATTTCCGTCACCAGCAGAGGAATATCTGGAGCTAAGTTTAGATCTTAATAGAGAATTGATTAAACATCCAGCAGCCACTTTTTTTGGTAGAGTAAAAGGTAATTCTATGCAAGATGTTGGTATTTATGATGGCGATATATTAATAATAGATAAATCTTTAATGCCTTATGATGGTGCTAAAGCTGTTTGCTATATTGATGGTGAATTTACTCTGAAAACTTTAAAAAAGATAAATAATGATTTGTGGTTAATGCCTGCTAATGAATCTTATAAACCTATTAAAATTAGTGAAGACAATGATTTTATAATTTGGGGAATTGTAACTTATGTGATTCATAAAGTATTGTAATTTTAATTTTTTAAAAATAAACTTTTTATTGATAACTAATATATTACTTATATTGTTAAAAAAGTATATAACAGTGTATAAATTTGATTAGAAGAGGCTTAAGGAGTGGTGAGTTAAAAATTTTTAAAGTTTAAGCAAAAATATATAGAAAATTTTATTATTTAAACGCCAATTTCAATATTTTATTTACATTTTAATAATTTAAAAAAAAATATTAATTTTAAAAATTAATATCAAAAATTTTAAAAATTATGTATAAATCAATAGTTTTAATTTTTATTTGTATATCAAATATTTTGATAGCACAAATATATACTCCTATTATAGACTCTATAGTTATGCGTGATGGCAAAAAAATAGCAGCAGATATATATATTATAGATTCTATAAATCCACGACCAACTATATTAATCCAAACTCCATATAATAGGATATATTATAGACTAAATCTACCATTGGTAGGTCAAAACATAGAAGATTATGGATATAATTTTGTTATTACTGATTGGAGAGGTTTCTATGGTAGCTCATCTGCAAATGTATTAGGTTATAATAGAGGTCTCGATGGTTATGATATTGTAGAGTGGATAGCACAGCAATCATGGAGTAATGGGAAAATAGGTACTTATGGACCTTCAGCTCTAGGCAAAATACAATTCGAAACTGCTAAAGAGCAACCTCCACATCTAGTTTGTTGTGTGCCTTTAGTATCAAATCCACAAATGACATATCTAGAATATTTCCCTGGTGGAGTATATAGGACAGAATATGTGGAGCAATTAGATAATCTAGGGTTTGGTTTTTCTACCTGGCTATTAAGCAATCCTTTTTATAATTTGCAATGGCAATTTGTAGAAAATAGTACTTTTTATCCTTCTTCTATTAATGTTCCTTTTTTAATGATTGGTGGATGGTACGATCATACAATAGATCAAATGCTTAGTTTTTTTAATGCACTGCTGCAGCAATCACCAGTAGCTTCTCAACATAAGCTATTAATGGGACCGTGGGTACATGGTGGACATGGAATATCACAGGTAGGTTCTAGCCAACAGGGAGAATTATTTTTTTACAATGCAAGCAATTGGAATGACTCTCTTTCTTTACGTTTTTTTGATTTCTATCTTAAAAATATTAATAATGGATGGAATAATGAACCTGTAGTACAATATTACCAAATAGGTGATAACCAATGGCAACAAGCAACTAGTTTGTCTGCTATCAATGTTGATACATTACAAATGTTTTTGAACAGTGATAATTATCTCACAACAATTCCTCCAGATGTACAAAATCAAAATGGATATTTTATTTACAATCCAGCAGATCCATCACCCACTTATGGTGGTACTACATTACGACAAGATTTATTGCAAGGTCCCTATGATCAATCACAAGTAGTAGAATCTAGAAGTGATTTACTCATCTTTACTTCTTCTACACTTAATGAACCTATTAGGGTATTTGGTAAAGTAAAAATTACCTTATTCGTAAGTAGTGATTGTAAAGATACAGATTTTGCCATTAGATTCTGTGATGTTTATCCAGATAATAGATCTATACTTATAAATGATGGAATTAAAAGGATGCGTTTCAGAAATGGCTACCAAACAAGTGATACAGCGTCTATGGTAAATGGTGTCGTCTATAAAATTGATATTGATTTGCCTCATACTGCTTATACATTTTTACCAGGACATAAAATAAGAATAGATATTTCATCATCAAATTATCCCAAATATGATAATAACCTTAATAATGGTAAACAAATGTATACAGCAGGAGATACTATAATAGCTACTAATGTTGTATATTTCGAAGCAGATCATAAATCTAGTATTTCATTACCGATATTACATTCAAATAATATTTATGATTTTTCAAATTCAGAAAGATTCATTCTTTATCCTAATCCTACGAATAGTTCATTTACAATTTCAAATTTTAATCAAATTAAATTTATAGAAATTTACGACATAATGGGTAAAAAATATGAATTTAATCAGCAAGAAAATATCAATATTCATAATCTAAATAATGGACTTTATCTGATAAAAATCACTGATCTAAATGATGGAATTATTTTGAAAAAATTGATTAAAAATTAATGTAAAATAAGATAAATAAATTGTTCTATAACATTTTGAGTGAGAAAATATTAAACTTTTTTCAGGGCTAAAGCCCATAGCTCTTTCTAGGATAATAGTAGAGTGTATATAGGAGTGAGTAGTGAGTAGATAGGAATTAGGGGATAAATCGTCTTTTGCCATATTATAAAATTCTCAAAACTCTTTGCCTGCCCCTATCTTCTTTATTCTCGCTACTATCTACTGTTTCTTCTTTTTTTACCCCGTGAGATAACAACTATTATACTTTTAATGTTTCTTTTACTTGATATCTAACGGGGTAAATTGTCTGAACTGGGATTTGTGGCATTAAAGGATTTTGGGATAGAATTTCTTATCTGTACTCATTTGTTGACTCATTTACAACTAATATCCTACTAAACTCATCAACACATCACTAATCACTTACCACTAATCACTAATCAATTTTAATTTATAATTTGTGCTCATTTGTGTGCATTTGTGGACTAATAACAAGAATTGGACAATTAAAATAATTTAACTATAATAAACATTATAGTACCAAACAAATTATCTATGAAAAAAATCTATAATTTTTTTTGAACTAAGTTAATGTTTTATTCAAAATATATGTTGTTCTAATTTTTTTATTAAATAAACTATAATTCGCTATTATAATTACGTTTGATTCATTTTGCATTCATTAATTTTTTATATTTTTTAATAATTATTAAAAAATATTTTTTCAATTTAGAATAAATATATATTTTTGTTCAAAAAATTTTATGCGCGTAAATGTGTTTATCTTATTGATATTATTATCAATGTACTTATCAGCTCAAGAAGTATTAAGTTTAGATCAATGTAAGCAAATTGCTTTAAAAGAAAATATAAATTTACAAATTGACAGTGCAAATATTAATATGGCTATATATAATAAGAGAGCTACTTTTGCTAATTTTTTCCCTAATATAAATTTTTCAGGTACATATCTACGTTTGAACAATCAATTTCAATTGTTCGAAAATGATTTATTTTTACCTGTAGTACCTTATCAAGCAATCGATTTTTCGACAATGCAATTGAATCCAAGCAGTTTCACAGACCCTTTAATTAGTTTATTAACTTTTGCAATAGATCCTAATACACTCAAGCCACTTACTGATGCAGAAGGTAATCCTATTTTTAGAAATTATGCCATGTTACCTGCAGATCAGGCTAAATTCGGCGTTAAAGATAATTATATTTTCAATTTCTCTTTATTACAACCTATTTTTGCTGGTGGCAAGATTTATTACGCTAATAAAATGACTTCTAATGCTGTGATGATGGCAAAATATCAAACAGATGTAGATAAGCAATCTCTTCTGTATGAAATAGAGGATATGTATTATAAACTATGGATAACAGAAAAAAAATATAAACTTGCTTTAAATTATTTGGACTTATTGAAACAATTAGAAAATGATGTAAAAAATTATATTCAAGAGGGCATGGCTACTAATAATCAACTTTTAATGATACAAACAAAAATTAATGAAGCTGAGGTTAATGTTTTTAAAGCATTAAATGGACTGAATTTGCAAAAGCAATTACTAAATCAAAAAATGGGTAGAGAAATTAACACAGATTTCACACCTCAGGATTCATTAATACTTGATCAAGAAGTTTTACAATTATTCCTGAATAGTGAAAATGATATAAATAATAGACCAGAAATTAAATTATTAGAACAAAATGTAGAATTTAATAAAAATATGATGAGAGTAACTCAAGCTGATATGTTACCACAAATAGGTTTCACTACTAATTATTTTTTCGTAAATCCTAATCCTTATAATGGTTTAGCAAAAGAATTTGGAGACGATTATACTTTAGGAGTTACCATTAGAGTGCCTATATTTCATGCTTTAGAAAAATATAATAAACGTCAAGCTGCTCTAGTTCAATATAAAATTGCACAAATGAAAATGGACGAAGCTAAAAATCTAATTTCTATAGATGCTAATTATTCTACTAATCAACTAAAAGAACAATTAATGCAGTTAAATGTTACTGAAAAAAATGTTGATTTAGCTACAGAAAACCTAAGATTACAAACCGATCTATATCATGAAGGGGTTATTAAATTAGCAGATCTAATGCAAGCTCAGACTATGTGGCTAGAGGCTAAAACATCTTATTATGAAGCCTATGCTGAGGTTCTTGCCTTTTATGCTAAATTGAGAAAAGCTTATGGAATTTTAGAATAATTAAATTTTAAAAAATATGAAAAAAACAATTGTATTTATAACAATCTTTTCGAGTCTTTTACTCACTAGTTGTAGTAATAAAGATAAAACTAATAATACCTCTGAAAACGATACAATATCAAAAGTAGAGGTTTATATAGTAAGTAAACAAAACATTCCAAATACTTTGGTGTTTTTGGGCAATTTTATGCCGTTTAAAGAAGCAACTCTTGGCACTACTATACCAGGTAAAATAGAAAAGATTTTTGTGGATGAAGGTTCTACTGTTAAACAAGGTCAAACTCTTGTACAGATGTCTTCAGAAATGCTTTTACAATCACAAGCCGAATATGAAGCTCTGAAAAAAGATTATCAAAGAGTCAAAAATTTAGCTGAAAAACAATCTGTTAGCCAGCAAGACTTTGATCACATTAAAGCTCAATATGAAGCTGCTGAGGCTAGATATAATCTTTTAAAATCAAATACAGAAATTAAAGCTCCTTTTGATGGTGTAGTCGATAAATTATTGGCTCATGAAGGAGAGAATTATTTTTTTTCAGCATCCATTGACATAGGACAAACATTGTCAACAGGCATTCTACATTTAGTAAAAATAAATCCTTTGTATTTCGAATTTGAAGTCGGTGAGAAAGATTTACCTCATATAAAAAATAATTCTAAAATAAAACTCATTGCAAATTCATATAATACTGATACATTGACAGGTGTGATAGATTTCATCAGTCCTACACTTAATTCTACTAAAGCTACAGCTACTATTAGAGCTAAAATTAATAATCCGTCAATGAAATATAAACCTGGTATGACAGGTAAAGTTTTTATCGATATTATTAATAAAGATGTCATTTCCATTCCTTTACAAGCTATTATCAAAGAACCAGAGAATAATCTTTATTATGTTTATATAGTTAATAATCAAAATAAAATAGAAAAAAAAGAAGTATCTATTATACAGTATTTGGGTGAAAATGTAATTTTAGAAGGATTGAATGAGGGTGATAAGGTTGTCATCTCTAGTAAGAAAAATTTGGAAATTAGCACTACAGTACAGGTAATACAATAAACTATTTAAATTAGTAAAATATATGAAAATTACAGATGCATCAGTAAAAAATCCAGTAGCTATATACATGGTATATGCTGCTATAATACTTTTTGGATTGTTAGCTATATTTAGATTACCAAGAGATTTATTTCCAGATATAGAATTACCTACTTTGACAGTAGTAACAGTATATCCAGGTGCTAATGCAGAGCAAGTAGAGAAGGAAGTTACTAATCCACTTGAAATTGTTTTAGCTAGTACAGAAAATATTAAAAAAATTCAAAGTTTTTCAAAAGATAATGTATCTACTATTTCTTTACAATTCAATTGGGGTACAGACATTAGTGAGGCTTCGGCTAATGCTAGAGATCTCATAGAATTAGTTAAATATCAATTACCTAGAGAGGCTCAACAGCCAATGATAATGAAAATTAACTCTTCTGTGATGCCTGTTGTTATTCTTGGGTTACAAACTTCTGATGAGAGTGTAAATATAAATGAGCTAATAGATAAAGTTATTTCTCCACGTTTACAGCATATAGATGGTGTAGGTAGCGTAATGCCAATAGCTCAACCAGAATATGAAATTGCTATTGAGGTTGATCCGTTAAAAGCAGAAAAATATGGATTATCTATGGACTATATTTCTACTTTATTAAAAAGCTTGAATGTAAATATTCCCGCTGGTTCTTTAAAATCTGGTATTTGGGATATGAATATTACTATAAAAGGACAAGTAACTTCTTTAGAAAATTTAGAAAATTTACCATTAAGTACATATATTGGTCAGGTCATTAGGCTTAAAGATATCGCTACTGTAAAAAAACAAATTAAAGCAAAAGATGAAATAGCTAGAACGCATCAAAGTAGAGCTACTGCTTTATTAATACAAAAACAATCTAAAGCTAATGCTTTACAAGTCTATGAGGCAGTGATGAAAGAAATCAATAACATCCCTTTACCACAAGGTACTAATTTATACGAGGTTTTTAATACTACTGAAATCATAAATGGTTCTATTAATAATATAGTACAAACTTTGCTATGGGGAGGCTTGTGGGTTATTTTAGTGGTATGGTTATTTTTGAGAGCTTGGCGTTCCAGTTTAA
>JASEGF010000074.1 GCA_030017935.1 Bacteroidales bacterium
TATTATTGCATTACCATAGCACACGGTTTAAACCGTGTGCTATGGTAATGCTAACTTTAATATTATTCAAGAAAATCCGATATAAATTATTCTTTTATCTTCTTTGCATACCTTGTAACTCAAAATAAAAATAGGGATTCATTTGAATCCCTATTTAATTTTTATTTATTTAAGTTCTTTATAAGTAAACCACCAATCGTATCCTTCGTAATCTTTTTTACGTTGTTCTATCTCTGCAATATTTTTAGGTGGTGGCACTATACCTTTATCACCTATTAGTTCATTATTTGGCCAATTGTGAGGTAGAGATACTTTGAATTTATCATTCATTTGTAGTGCTCTTAGTGACCTTAAAATTTCATCTATATTTCTGCCAATTTCTTGTGGATAATAAAGCATTATGCGTATTATTCCATTTGGATCAATTATAAAGACTGCCCTTGTAGTTTCTGAACCTTTACTCGGATGTATCATCCCTAGAGTATTAGCTACGGTTCCTAATGAATCTGCTATTATGGGGAAAGGTACTTCTACATGTAAATTTTCTTTAATCCATTCTACCCATTTGATATGAGCAAAAACTTGATCTACACTGAGCCCTAGCAATTCTGCATTTAAACTTTTGAATTCATCATTCCTTTTAGCAAAAGCATAAAACTCAGTTGTACATACTGGCGTGAAATCGCCTGGATGACTGAATAATACTAACCATTTACCTTTGTAATCATCTGGTATGGTTTTGGGACCGTGAGTAGTTAAAACTTTCATTTGTGGTAATGGGTCACCTAATAAGGGAATTTTTCCTGTTTCCATATTTTTATTTTTTTATGGGTTGTTTTTCATTTTTTAAATTTATTATAACATCTATATCACCACTATTAGCTATTTGAGGGTATTTATTTTTGAAATATTCAGACAGTAGATTCTCTAAATCTTTATCTTCTAAATCTTCGATATTACCATCAGAATAATATAGATGAAAATGCTTCTCCTTTTTAATATCATACCTAATTACATTTTTATCTGTCATTAATTTATTAACAATATTTTTTTTCTCAAATTCTATTAAAATATTATATATAGAAGATAATGATATAATTGGCAATTCATTTTTTAGATGTAAATAAATATCTTCAGCACTTGGATGTATCGTAGAATTCATCAAATACTCTAATACTTTTATTCTTTGTATTGTAGCCTTAATCTTGTGAGTTTTCAAAGTATTCAACGCATCCATTTATTGTTAAATTTTATATTGCAAAATTAATAATATTTTTTAAATTAGAATAATTATTAAATTATAATTTTTCTAATAAAATTTGTAACTAATTGTTTATCTTTAATTTACATTTGAAATGATATTTATCATATAAAAAATGACAAAATTTTATTTTATACAAAAAACTATTATTTTTGTAAAAATATTTTATTTAATGAGAAGAATAATACTTACTATTTACTTAATATTATCAATAATTACTATTAAATTATTAGCTGATGATAAACAAGTAAAAAATTATGAATTATTTAAAAATTCAAAAGATTTTTCTTTAGTTGAAATAATAGATAAATTAAATACAATAGATGATACAAATGCGATAAATAACTATTTTGATTTATTAGAGAGCCAAATATTATTTCAAAATGATTTAACATTCTCTGCAAAATTAGAATTTGCTAGAGGTTATATGAATTATTTATATTCTAATAATTTACAAGCTTTAAAGCATTTTGCTACTTCATATAAATTATTCAATTCTCTGAAAGATACAAATGGGATAGTGTATTCTCTTTATTATCAGAGCATTATTGCTAATAATATAAATTTGAATTCAATAATATTAAATAATTTCATAGAAGCTAAAAAATATATACCTGGATTTAAAAATGATAGTCTATTAATAGAATTTTATAGATTATTAGGCTCTGCATATTTTAAAATGAATTTGTTCAACGAGAGTATCGATGCTGTGCAGTCTGCTATAGAGCTATCATATAGGATTAATAGCACCGAACAATTATTACGCTGTTATATGAATTTAGCACTTAATTTTATACAAATTAATAAATATAAAGAAGCAGAAGATCTTTTGACAGATGTTTTAGAAAAGTCAAAAAAATTAAATAATGATAATCTTATTGGTATAGCATACTCATATTTAGGTTATTTATATAATACTTTAGGACAATATGAAAAATGCATAGAATATAATCTAAAAGCTATAGAATATCGTAAAAAGGTTAAAGACAAATCTGGAATAACTGCAGAGCTAAATAACATAGCTGATAGCTATTTCAAATTAGGTAAATACACCAAAGCATTAGAATATGCTGAAGAAGCTATAAGATATGCTGATAGCCTTAATAATATAGATTCTAAAATAGCAACTAATTTAATAATTGCTGAAACCTATGCTCAATTAGGTAATTACAAAAATGCTTATGAAACTTTACAAAAATCTTATAATGCTTATAAGGACAAATATAATCAGATGTTTATCCAAGAAGCTATAGATATATTGGTTAAGAGTAATTACGACTATCTCATTAATGAAAATATGTCACTTAAACAAAATATAGAGTTAAATAATAAATTATTAAAAAATAATAAACAATTACAATTTTTCTTGATTATTAGTTTGTTATTTGCTCTAGTGATAGCACTTTTGCTATATAGGAATACCAGAATCAATCGCAAATATGTTAGAGAAATGGCAGAGATGAATGCAGAGCTTATAAATATTAATGAAAAATTAAAAGAAAATGAAAAAGAACTACAAATAGCTAATCAAACTAAAGATAAATTTTTAAGTATTATCGCTCATGATATCCGTAATCCTATAGCTAGCATAATGAGTTTTATAAATATTATGAGAAGAGATTTTGATGATATGCCTGCTAAAGAGAGAAATGAACTTATCGATGAATTAGAAAAAGTAGTTACTAATACTAACCAACTTTTGGATAATTTATTATTGTGGGTGAGATCACAATCAGGAAGAATCGACGTTAAAATAGTAGATGCTAATCTAAAAGACATTTTTTCTCAAATGCAAGATCTCTTTTCTTCATTAGCAAGTCAAAAATCGATAAAACTAGTTTTCGAAGGACAAAATGAACTAATATTCAAAACCGATATAGATATGCTTAATACTATATTGAGGAATCTTATTAGTAATGCTATAAAATTCACCCCATCAAATGGCATAGTAACAATAAAAAGCATTATTGAAAATAATAAACTCATAATTTCAGTCAGTGATACTGGAGTAGGTATGTCTGATGATATAAAACAAAAGATATTTAAAATAGGTGAAAAAGTAGTACAATATGGCACCAATCAAGAGAGGGGGTCTGGACTAGGTCTTTTACTAGTCAAAGAATTTGTAACACTTTTAAATGGCACAATAGATTTTGAAAGTGAAAAGGGCAAAGGAACCACATTTACAGTAACGCTACCTTTAAATTGATAAATAAAAATATTTATCTAACGGATCGTCCTCGAGAATTGATAAACTTTTAATAACTCTATAGCCTCATGATTATTGAGAAAATTTAGTTTTTTAATTATATGAACTTATTGCCTACATAAAATTAAAGCCAAATACCCATTTACATTTCATATTTACTTTAATATTCTTCAGTAAGATCCATTATATTCAAATACTTTTTATGTACTCTAAATATTCACATTTTATTCAACAGTAATATATGGTAATATCTTATTATATATACTATCATTTATCAACTTCAATTTTTTTAATTCTTCTACAGAGTTGTAATTACCATGATTTTGTCTATAGTTATAAATAGAAATTGATAAATTGTAACCAATATATGGATGACGTGCTAATTCTTTGATACTTGCTTTGTTAATATTAATTTTTTTTATTATATATGGATTTATATTTATATATGGTTTTAATGTTTCTATTAAAGAGTCATTAAAGCCATATATCATTTTTAATTGATCATAGTCAGTAAAGCCACCTAATTTATTTCTTAATTCTAAGATTTTTTTTGCTCTATAACCACCTATGCCAGGCACTTTTATTAAATTGATACTGTCTACAGTATTGAGCTCTACTAGTATTTGTTCTTTTATCTTCTTACTTTGTTTAGATGCAATAAAGCTATCTGGCAAAAGAATATATGGAGATAATAATTCATATATTTCATCATTTATAAAATATAATTTTTTGAAATCTTTTTTTGTATAAAATTTAGCCCCCGCACTTCTATAATTAATAAAACTTTGTGTTTGCTTGTCGGTAAATCCTATTTTTTTAAAATCTTGAGCACTAATTGTATTCGGATTAAAAGGAAAAGGGTCTAGAGAGTTGATACTCCAATTATCATAATTCGCTGATGATTTATTATTTTTATCTTCTAATGCTAATGCTCTATTATTTTGTAATTCAGTTGCTATACTGTCTAATTTATTAAAATCTTTTATTTGTGGTTTATAAAATATGTCAATAGTCAGTGGGATAAAGGAAATGAAAAAAATTAAAATAGCTAAAACGAAAATACCTTTCCATTCAGATATTGAAATATGAAAAAATTCTTTTCCATTTTTTTTCATATTATAAGCAATAAAAAGCTACCTCTTAACTTTTTACTCACTCCATTACTGAATTGAACATACAATTTATACACAAAAGATTTTGAATAATTATGAATAGTTGCCATATCTGCCTGATCGCCGCCCCATCTAGCATAGGGATCAGTAGTATAGAATACTTGTTGCCCATTAATGCTAAATATTCTCAATTCATATTTAATAATCGGATAATTATAATAAATGAAAGGATAAAAATAATCATTTAGTCCATCACCGTTTGGGGTAAATGCATTAGGTACTGTGATTAACGGTTCTACATAATCTAAATTGACATCTATTGTATCGTAGGGTGTTTGTGCTTTTGATAAACTTATCATTAAAAAGCTCATCATCACGAGCAATATCATTTTTTTAGACATAATCTATTTTTTATTTTGCAAAATTATAAAATATTTTGATAATATGGATATTTTTTGTATAAAATTGAAATAAAATTTTAATGCAGCAATAAACATATTAATCTTGCATTTATTTAATGATAAGTGTCGTTTATAAATAAGTAAATATAAATAATGTTTACTTTTTTTTCAATGCATTTTTAATAAACTTGAAAAAACCTGGTTCCAAATAGTAAATAATAGGTACATATATTAATAACAAACCATTATGAGCTAAAATGTTTAGTAAATGATTATCTATAGTTGGTATAAATGATCCTATAAAAACAATTAAGATACCAGAAATAATATAAATAATTAGTTTAGTAAGTTCATAAGGAACTGGATAATATTTTTGTGAAAGAAAATAACTAGCTAATGCAATAGTAAAATTACATATTAGATTAGCCCAGGCGCTACCTACATAGCCAATCTTAGGTATCAAAATAATATTTAAAATTATTAAAATTGCTGTGCCAATTATACTTACTAAAGCTCCCAAAAGAGTTTTATCAGTTAGTTTATACCAAATACTCAAATTATAAAAAATACCTAAAAATAATTGACTAAGTAATAAAATATTCACTACCGGTAGCCCTTCGAAATAAGATTCGCCAACAAAATATTTTACATAATCCATATTTAACATTGTAAGAGCATAGATGAGGACTAGAGTAATAACAAAATAATTCATCACTCTAGCATAAGTTTTTTTGGCATCTTGTTCTGTTGATTGCTCGAAAAAAAATGGATCTGCTGCATAGCGAAAAGCTTGCAATGCGAGACTCATAATTACAGAAAATTTAAATACCATCCCATAAACTCCCACTTGATGCATTGCTATATCTGGAGGTAATAAATTTTTCAATAATATTCTATCAATATTATTATTTAATATACCAGAAAGTCCTAAAATCAATAATGGTAATGCATATTTAAGCATAATAATCCATAGATGCTTATCTATACGTAGCTTCACTCGTTTATAATATGGGAATAACAGTATTAAATTTAATAAACTTGTAATCAGATTGGCTACAAAAATATATCCTATCCATGGTGTACCATTTGTGAATATTGATAAAAAATTTTGTAAATCAGGATGATTATTATATAAATTGGGAATTATAACTAAAAATAAAATATTTAGAAAAACATTTATAATGATATTTACTATGCGGATGGTAGCAAAAGTGATTGCTTTTCCCTTACTTCTTAAATAAGCAAATGGAATGCTAGATATCGCATCTGCTCCAGCTATAATGGCAAAAAATATTACATATTTCGCATTACCTGTGTATCCTAATCCACTAGCTATATTATTTGAAAATATACTTAATATTAATATAAACAAACTTGAAGTTAATAAAATAGAACTAAACGCTGTGCTATAAACTCTTTCTTGATCATTTAAATTTTTGTCATTTATAAATCTAAAAAAAGCTGTTTCCATTCCATAGGTTAAAATAACTAAAAATATGGCTGCGTATGCGTAGAATTCTACATAAACAGCTGCTTCTGCTGGCAAAAATAATCTAGAGTATAATGGTACTAATAAATAATTTAATAATCTACCTAAAATGCTACTGATACCATAAATAACTGTTTGCTTTGCTAATGAAGATACAGATCCTTGTGTCATTTTGATTCTAGTGTGTTATATTTACAAAAATAATCAATTCGTATAATAACAAAATTTTATTTAACTAAAGTTAAAAAAAAATATTTAGTTATATAGTGCTCAATTTGATATAAAAAATAGAAAAAATTTTATAAATAAATAGCAAAAACAATTATATATCAATAATAAAAATTTAATAATTTAAACCATAATTTATTCGATTAATGTAAACTTATAAGATTAAACATATAATATTATAAATTTATTAGAAAATTTTAAGATAAAAATTTTCTATAATTTTGTAGAATGAAAAAAAATTCCATTATGAAAAAGTTTTTAAGTTTATTAATTTTATTGGCGACACCGATAATAGTAGAAGCTAGCGAAGCTAACTTAGTAGTACCAGATGCTATGAAGTCTGAAAAATGGCTTTATATTGGTTTTTTTATTACATTAATTGGTATTTTATTTGGCTTTTTGCAGTATAAAAAAGTAATTAAAAAGTCTGCTCATAAAAGTATGCTAGAGGTAGCTAATGTCATTTATCAAACTGGAAAAACTTATTTAATACAACAAGGTAAATTTCTTATAATTTTATTTCTAATTGTAGGGGCAGTGATAGCTTTTTATTTTGGATATTTGAGTGAGCCCAGATTTAATGTTGGAGAGGTATTGTTTATTCTGATGTGGACCTTGATTGGTATTTTAGGATCCTACTCTGTATCTTGGTTTGGCATTAGGATGAATACTTTAGCAAATTCGCGTATGGCCTTTGCTAGTTTAGAAAACAAACCTTTTAAACTTTTCAATATTCCTATGCAGGCTGGTATGAGCATTGGCATGATGTTAATAAGTTTAGAACTAATAATAATGTTATTTATTTTGATGGTGCTACCTGGGAACCTGGCTGGAGCTAGTTTCATAGGCTTTGCTATTGGAGAATCTTTAGGTGCATCAGTTTTGAGAATAGCTGGAGGTATATTTACTAAGATTGCTGATATAGGTTCTGATCTTATGAAAGTAATTTTTAAAATCGGAGAAGATGATCCTCGTAATCCTGGTACTATAGCTGATTGTACTGGCGATAATGCTGGGGATAGCGTAGGTCCTACTGCTGACGGCTTCGAAACTTATGGTGTTACAGGTGTGGCTTTAATATCTTTTATTTTACTCGCTGTAGATGGCATAGATCATCAAGTACAATTTTTAGCTTGGATTTTTGGTATTCGTCTGTCTATGCTTATAGCTTCTCTTATAGGATATTATTTGAATAATTTTATAGCTAAGAAAAGTTTTAGTAAAAATAAAAAAGTAGATTTTGAGAAACCCCTCATGTCACTCATTGTTATAACATCTATTATTTCTATCTTGATGACTTTTTTAGTGAGTTACATAATTTTAGGAGCAGGTTATCCCGGTCTATGGGTTGGGTTAAGTATAATCATTAGTTTAGGAACTTTAGCAGCTTTGATAATACCTGAGCTAACAAAGTTTTCTGTTAGTCCAAATTCTAGACATGCTAAAGAAGTCGTAGAATCTAGTAAACGTGGTGGCGCATCATTAAATATTTTATCTGGGATTGTAACTGGCTATTATTCAGCGTTTTATCATGCTGTAGCCTTAGCTATTTTAATGGTATTAGGATATATAACTACACTATATTTTGGATTAGGTAATTATATGATTTATCCAGTGATATTTAGTTTTGGACTAATAGCATTTGGTATGCTAGGTATGGGACCTGTTACTATAGCAGTAGATAGCTATGGGCCAGTAACAGATAATGCTCAATCTATTTATGAATTATCACTAATAGAAGAAATTCCAGATATAGACAAAGAGATAGAAAGGGATTTCAATTTTAAACCGAATTTTGATGATGCAAAAAATTATTTAGAAGCTAATGATGGTGCAGGTAATACATTCAAAGCCACTGCTAAGCCAGTTCTAATTGGTACAGCAGTTGTAGGTGCTACTACTATGATTTTTTCTATTATTTTAGTTATAAAAAATACCTTAGGTATAGATCCTGCTCAAATATTAAATTTATTAAATCCTTTTACGATTTTAGGATTTTTATTAGGTGGTAGTGTGATATATTGGTTTAGTGGAGCAGCTAATCATGCTGTAAATGCAGGTGCTGGCAAAGCTGTTAATTATATCAAGCAACATATACAATTAGATATAGATGCTCCCAAAAAAGCTTCTACTAAAACCTCAAAAGAAGTGGTGCGCATTTGTACCATATATGCTCAGAATGGAATGATAAACATTTTTATTGCCATTTTTTCTTTTGCTTTAGCTTTTGCTTTTTTCTCGTCCCCTGCCTATGATATTAATGCAGTATCATTTTTTGTAAGTTATTTGATTTCTATAGCATTTTTTGGATTAATGCAAGCAGTGTTTATGGCTAATGCCGGTGGTGTATGGGATAATGCAAAAAAAATCGTAGAGGTTGATATGAAACAAAAAGGGACC
>JASEGF010000075.1:0-1002 GCA_030017935.1 Bacteroidales bacterium
CTACGTCAGCTTCGTTCTGTAGTAGGAAATCGTAGAGATTATCGAAGAAGGCTTTAGAGTCTTCCTTACTCATAGCCAGATGTTCATTAATATTATTAACTAAAGTCTTCATAAATACTGATTTTGGGCAAATATACATAATAATTTTAATATGATATTAATATCATTAACTGTTTTAAACAAATATAAAATTTAATAACAACTGCCATTATGCCACTTCTTTTTCTGCTATTTACTTACCCTTTGCACTTAATACCCCTAATGCAGTCTGTATGCATTGATCTATTTGATAGCTAACTTTTATATATGCTGATGGTGAATATAATTCCCTAGCAATATAACTAGTTATTATCTTGGCAAATGTACTCTTGTATTTTTTCCCTATGTGATAATAATTTTCACCTAGTAATATCTTCATTTGTTGATCTGTTATTATATATTGTTTCGCAAAATCATCTTCATTTGGATAAAGTTTTAATAATTCTTGCCTATTATTTTGAACAAAATCAGCTAATTTATCAAAAAATGTTTGTGAATTTAATATTTTCGAATATGACAGTATTGGTATATCATAATCTTTTATTACAATTGAATCTGGCATTATACCTCCGTTGCCGTAAACTACCCTACCGTTTACTGTATAATATTTTACTGTATCTATATTTTTTATTAGTGAATGCAAGCTGGTAGTGTCTAAAATAGATTCATAGTAGTCTAAAAAATATTTTTCATAACCTTCATCGTATGGACGTTGAATACATCTGCCTGATGGAGTGTAATATCTAGCTACTGTTATTCTCAGAGCAGTAGAATCTTTTAACATTATGTGTTCTTGAACTAGTCCTTTGCCAAAAGTTCGCTTACCTATAATAGTTGCTCTATCGTTGTCTTGCAAGGCGCCAGCTATTATTTCAGATGCAGATGCTGTGAATTGATTTACTAATACAGCAACATTCAGATTGTTTCCCAATGTATCTCCCCATGCATAATAATCTTTTCTTG
>JASEGF010000075.1:1012-5163 GCA_030017935.1 Bacteroidales bacterium
CAATGTAGACTATTAATGCTCCTTTAGGTAAAAAAATATTTGCTATTTCTACTGCACTTTCCAAAACCCCTCCCCCATTATCTCGTAAATCGATAATTAAATTTTTTATTTGATATCGGTTTTTAAGATCTTTTAATGCAGATTTAAATTCTTCTGCTGTATTTGATGAAAAGCTATTTATTCGTATATAACCTGTTTGAGGATTTATTAAAAATGCAGCATCTACGGTATATAATGGTATCACACTCCTTGTTAGCTCATAATGTAATATCTCATCATAACCTTCACGTTTTATTCCTAGTTTTACTTTAGTTCCTTCAGGTCCTTTTAGCATTTTTACGATTTCTGTATCTTTAATCTTTTGGCCAGCAATAGGCTTGCCATCTACTTCTATAATTTTATCTCCTGCTTTTAAGCCTTTTATAAATGCTGGGCCATATGGTATTACATGTATTATTCTTACAGTATCTTTCACCATTCTAAATTGTATCCCAATGCCTTCAAATTCTCCCATTACTGGATCTGTACTAGCTATTATGTCTTCTTTAGTTAAATAGGTAGAGTGTGGGTCTAATGATGAGAGCAATTTCTCTATGGATAAATCTTCTAATTGTTTATAACTCACAGAATCTACATAATTCTCTTCTATGTATTTTATAATTTCGTAAATTTTCCCTTCATTAGTGGACAAGTTGAATTTTGGTTGTCTATTATTTAGTATCCAACCTAGAATTATACCTATAGTAAGGCTGATTCCTATCCAAATAAAAAGATTTGACCGTTTCATCTTTTTTACAAAATTAATTATTATCTATAAATAAAAAATTAATATTATATTTTTTTATTTGGCTTGCATTAATTTTAAATTTTGCCATTTTAAATATTATATTTAATTTTGCAATAGAAATTTTTAAATACTTATTTTTTATAAATAAGTTAATCCAAAAAATATTAATCTCTTTAATAAATTTTAATAACTGCTGTATATAGTGTATTTATATAAATATTTTTTTGAATTTTTAATTAATCACAAAACATATGAATCTAAATGATTTAAAAATCAATCAATTACTTATTATTGCCAAATATTTAAAAATAAGTAATCCTAGAAGGTACAAAAAAGATCAACTTATTCCTTTAATTTTAAAGCATCCCCAGTATAATGAAGATGAGATACAAAAACTCATAGACAACACTAACAATAATTCTCAGGTGGCTAATGATATTACAGATACTACTATTCCTCAAAAATCAGAAAATATTGTAGACACACAAAATAAATCACAGAGAAGAAGGATTGCCACTAATAAAAAAGTAATGGTAGCATCATCTAATAAAACTAAAAATAATTCTGACAAGATTATAAAAAATAACAATGAAAGTACTAAAAATTCAAATGTTTATATTGATGAAAAAAAAGCTCAGCAACCAAATGTTTTAAATGAAAAAACAAAAAAAGAACAGAAATTTCATAATGAAGAACAACCTAAAATAATTGATACTGAAACTATAGAAATATCTACAATAGACGATGAGGAAATCATAGATACTCAACTACAAGTAGAGCCGTTAGATCATACGAAAGAAGATGAAAAAATAAATACTAAAATCCTTCCACAAGATGAAGAATTAATTGAAGAGAAAAGCTCAAAATCTCCTAAAATTTATTCTTGGGAAAATGAAGGTATTATAGAGGTACAAGGTGTATTAGATATTTTAACTGAAGGTTTTGGTTTTTTGAGGAGTTCAGATTTTAATTATTACAATTCACCAGATGATGTGTATGTTAGTAATACATTGATAAAAACATTAGGATTAAAAGTAGGTGATACTATTGAAGGTACTATAAGGCCTCCAAGAGAAAAGGAAAAATATTTTCCACTTGTTAAAGTATTGAAAGTTAATGGATTAGATCCACAAATTGTCAAAGATAGAGTGCCTTTTGATTATATGACACCTTTATTTCCATATAAAAAATTCAATCTTACAGGCCATCCCCAAGAAACTTTGACGAGTCGTATAATAGATTTATTTTGCCCTATAGGCAAAGGACAACGTGGTTTGATAGTGTCGCAACCTAAAACTGGTAAAACGATGATCTTAAAAGAAATAGCCAATGCTATTGCTTATAATCATCCAGAAGTGTACTTAATAATTTTACTTATAGATGAAAGACCAGAAGAAGTAACTGATATGATAAGAAGTGTCAGGGCAGAGGTGATAGCTTCTACTTTTGATGAACCTGCTGAAAAACAAGTAAGAATATCTCAATTAGTTTTAGAAAAAGCTAAACGCATGGTAGAATGTGGCCATGATGTAGTTATTCTTTTAGATTCTATTACTCGTCTAGCTCGTGCTCACAATACAATGGCACCTCCTAGCGGCAAAATTTTATCAGGTGGCGTAGAATCTAACGCTTTACAAAAACCAAAACGTTTCTTTGGTGCTGCTCGTCAAATAGAAAATGGTGGATCGTTAACTATAATTGCTACTGCTCTGACAGATACTGGCTCCAAAATGGATGAAGTTATTTTCGAAGAGTTCAAAGGTACTGGCAATATGGAGCTACAGCTAGATCGTAAATTATCTAATAAACGTATTTTCCCAGCTATTGACATTGTGGCCTCTAGTACTAGACGAGATGACCTTTTAGTCCCCAAAGATATTCTACAGCGAGTCTGGATTTTAAGAAATCATTTAGCTGATATGACCACGCAAGAAGCCATACTTTTTATTCAAGAGAGAATGCGATATACTCAAAACAATGAAGAATTTCTCCTCACTATGAATGATTAATTTTTTTAATTTAAAAAATTAATTTTTACTCCAAACGAACAATATAATGCAAAACTATTAATAACAGGTTGATGAGTTGGTATATATAAATAATTTGGACTTACTTCGAAAAATATTGATATTTCATCTAGATTTTTTTCTTCATTACCTAATCCTAAAGATGCTCTAATAGGTACACCTATTTTCATATAAAACAAATTTGTTAGTTTATCATCATATACAGTTTCTATAGATCCATAGTCTCTGATAATTTCCCCTTGTGCAAATAAAGAATCTTGAGGTAAGAAAAACATATATTTATCATACATATATCTATTCATATATGCATGTCTATTCAGAGTAATTCCAAGTCCTAAATATGGGGATATGTGTATTTGATATCTTTTATCTGGGAAAAATATATAATTATAACCAAAAACAAAATCAAACAAATTAAAACTATAATTATAATCATCTGATATCACATGCACAGAATCAAAAAAGATATCTTGTCCATAGTGTACACTAGCAAATGTATCTATAGCATGTCTCTCTAGTACCATAAGTGAATTTCTGAAATTAATATTTTGATGAAAATTTATGCCAAATAGAAATTCACTTCTATTTTTAATTTTCATTTTAGCAGATTTTAATCCTATTAAAAATTTAATATTTGTACCATCTGTTTTTTCACTTTTATAATTTGTCCAATAATTAGCATAATCATAGTTATAATCACTCACTGCATCCGGATTTTTGAAATAGTCTATATAAGCTGGAGTTGAGTTTGGTGTTTTAAAATTATAAATATCAAAATAACCAAAACTAAAATCTATGGATGATAGTCTCCACTTTTTATTAATAGTATCTTGTGAAAAACAAATAGTATTAGCAATAATAAACATTGCACTAATTAATAATATTTTTTTCATATTTTAATATTTTGACAAATTTATAATAAAAATTTTATACAAAAATCCCAAATTTCGATTACTCATAAATGAAACATTTTAAATTGATAAAATAAAAAAATTTTTTATGTTTGATATTTATTTTTTACTTTTGTACAAAAATTATTTTACATGACAAATAAAGTATCTTTTTTGATAAATAAAGTGATAATACTCTCGATATTTTTTATTTTTTCCTTTTATCTATTTTCTTGTCAAACCCAAAATACTAGCATTAGTCAACAAGAAAAAAAGATTGAAAAAGAAAAAAAGAAACGCCAAAAGGATGATACTATTTTATACCAAAAAGCTGTAAAACAGCAAATGAATAACCAAACTGGTGAAACTAAAAAAGCAATGAAGGATGCAGAAAAACAAGCTAAACTTAATAGAGAAAATAAAAAAGAATTTTTTATAAAACGTTGG
>JASEGF010000075.1:5173-9054 GCA_030017935.1 Bacteroidales bacterium
CCTAAGACAAAAGGGTAATGAATGTTAACAAAATATATGTTTCTTTTTTTTTATTATTATGTGTTTTTTTATTGAATTCATGTAAAGAAGATGAAAACATACCCTATGTACCTGTAAATATAAGTATTGATGTATATGATGCTCTTTATGGCGATATAAATGTGGTTGGTGGATATATGTATATTACTGGTGGATATAAAGGAATAATTATTTATAGAAAATCTCAAGAGGAGTTCGTTGCTATAGAAAGAGCATGTCCATATAAACCTTTATTAGATTGTGAAAGATTAGCAGTAGACGACTCTACTTTAATTTTTGTAAAAGATGATTGCTGTGGATCTAGATTTTTAATAACTGATGGGAGTATAATAAATGGACCAGCTACCAAACCAGCTAAATTATATAAAAATAATTTTGATGGAAGATATCTTTATATTTACAATTAAATAATTTAAAATAGCAGTTTAGATCATAAAGTTCCTCAAATATTATTGGTATTAATGAAATAACTTTATAATTAATTTTGGACTCACATCATTTCTTCAGTTGAAATTTTTCTTTGATACTTTTTAACAGGTGAAAAATGTAGAATTTAATAAGAAATATTTAAAACAAACTAACCACTCATGAAATACTATTACTACTGATACATTAAGAGTAATAATTTAGTTATGCTTATAATTCTTAAATCAATGTTTAAATTCAAATATGATATATAAATTTTAAAAAATAACAATTAAAACTTTTCAAATTATAGCTTATATAGAAAATTAATAAAAATTAAATTTTTAAAAATAATTTCTAAATAACATTGATTAATAATGGTTTTAAACTTTTAAAAATTATTAATTATATATCATTACTTAATTTAAACAAAAAATATGTGATTCTGTAAAGTGCTTAATAACACACAGTTAGAATACATTTTAAAACTTTTCTTATAAATCACCTTTGATTAACCAATTTAATTTTTCCAAAAAAAGTCCATAACTTCAATTGAATAATATCTACCTTATATCTTATAATGATTTACTAATGATTATATGAAAAATTTTTAATAGGTTCTATAACGTTTTGAGTGGGTAAAGAATAAAAAAAACTAATTTTATAAAAATGAAATTTATTTATTATTATTTAATATGCAATTATACACACTTTTTTTATTTATATGGTCATAATTAATAGTATTATTGTATGTTTTGTGGATTTTGTTTTTCAGGGCTAAAGCCCATACCTATTTTTATGTCATACCCTGACCTAAAGGTCAGGGTTAATACCCAGCTATTTATTATATAAACTAAAGGTTGGAGTTAATATCTAGTACTTTGCTATCTGAACTAATGGTCAGGTCTCCATGTTGATAATAGCCTATCTCACTCCCACTTTCATTAACCACGACCTTTAGGTCGTGGACTTAATAAATATTTTAATAGGGCTTTAGCCCTGATAATTCTTTATGAATCTGACCTAAGGGGCGGAAATTATAAGCTATAACTATTGATAAACTTTAATGTTATTATATTAAAATATGAAATTAAAAAGGTTAAAAATGGTACTTTGTGAACTTTGTGTAATATCTTAGTGCTCTTTGTGGTAAAATAATTAACCCACAATAAACGTTATAGAACCTTTTAATATAATAAAAAGCTGGCTAAATAGCCAGCTTTTTTTAATGTATTTTATTTATTTAATCAGTATAACTACCATTTTTCGGTTGTAAATCTCTAGTAATAATTCTAATCAAATCTATAAGCGCCCAAATACCAAAACCACCAGCAGTAAATAACTGAACTATACCCTGCCAAGTATAACCAAGATAAAATCTATGTATACCTAAAGCTCCCAAAAAGATACATAGTAACAAAGCTGCTAACCAGCTTTTACCAGCAGCTTTTGTGTTTTCACTAGCAGTACTTTCGTTATTAGTTGTGTTTTGCTTTACAATAGTTTTGGAATCATTTTGAGTATTTGAATTTTTTTGAACTGGTGAATTATACCAATTATTAGTTTGTTGAGAAGTATAAACATTTGGATCATTTGTAGTAGAAGCCACAAAATTTTCATTAACTTTTGCTATTGGATTATTGTTTTCATTATTAATTTCAGTATTTTCAGTTTTATTATTTGAAATTTTTTCTTCATTAATAGTAGTTACAGCAGCAATCGTTGTTTTGTTATAATTCTTTTGCTCTTCTATTTGAGAATTATTTTGCTTAACAGTAGCATTATTACCATTAAGCCACTCGATGTGATAACCAGAGGTATAAACCCTCTTTTGCATCGTACAAGAGGTGAGAGCCATCATTATAGCTACACCTAAACATAAAAAAATTTTTGTCTTTTTCATAAATTTATTTTTTTTAAATCTTCCTACTCATATGGCTTTTTGGATTCCGCCTTCATTTAATTTTTATAGTAAAAAATGAATTCTACTTGTAAATAAATTGAATCAAATTATTTTATTCAATACTAATAATAAAAATTAATTCATTAATAATATACAAAACATATACATTATCGATAATTTTTATTTTTTATAGTAAATTATTAATGTTTACTATAAAATTTATTTTTAAAATTAGGCAAATGTACTATTTATTTTTAATAAAAAAAATTTTTTACCTATAATTAATTTAATATTTAGTAAAACAAATTAAAATAAACAGAAAAAAATAATAAATAAAGTTTAATTTGGTAAATAATTTATCAAAAAATTTAATCTCATTAATTTTTCAAATAATCTTTATTATATCATGGACCCCAAAATGGATAAATATTTGTTCTTATTTGCCTCTATTGAATAATATGTTTCTACTGTTTCTCGCCCTTTTTTGCCAATCTTTTCTCGTAATTCCTTATCATTAAGTAATTTTATTATAATTTTTCCCCATAATTCTAGATCGTTTATAGGTATTAAAAAACCATTTTCTGCATCATTAATAATGCGAAAATTTGCTCCTACAGCTGTGGCTACAGTAGGTATACCTAATGCCATATATTGTAAAGCTTTTAAACCACTTTTACCATAGACCCATGGCTCATCTGGTAAAGGATATAAACCAATATCTATTTTCTTTAAATCCTCGACTTCTGTTTCTAGATTCCATCGGATAGCTTTATATGGTATTTTTATATCTGAAAAGTGAAAGTTTTCATCCCCAATAATTAAAATTTGAAATGGTATTTCTTTTTTTAACAATTCCAAAAATACGGGCTCCAAAAGTTTTAAATATTTAGAAGTGCTGTGGCTCCCACTCCACCCTAAAATAGGAATATCACTCAATTGATAATCGGTACGTGGTAAATATATATTAGTATTGATTGTAGATGAAATATCTGTGGTGTTTTCATTATATTGTCTGACAAATTGATCTAAATAAGGTGTACAAGTGATCACATGATTAGAATTTTTCATTAAGAAAATCATTTTTTTTGTTCCTTTGATCTTTATAATATATTTATTAGCTTCACTCGAATGTCCTAGGAAAACCATATCATCTATATCATAAATTAATTTTTTTGCTAATTTTTTTGTTAACCATTCAAATATAGGTAAGCCCAATGGGGTTACCCATAAATGTACATAAACCACATCATATTTTCTGATATAAAATAAATCTCTAAATCGGTACAGATAACCATAAATTGTAAAAATTGTTTTTTCAATGAAATGACCTTTTTTGTAAATAATTTTCCAAAATTTTTCTGTTACAAAAGGCGAAACTTTTAAGTGCCATCCATTTTCTATAAAATATGGAAAATATTGTTCATATTTTAACCTTTGGCTAGGAGCTTTATTAATTGGATATGGACATAAAAACAATATCTTTTTAGTTCTTTTATTAGTCATTAATAATTTTTTAAATTTTATTGAATTTTTT
>JASEGF010000076.1 GCA_030017935.1 Bacteroidales bacterium
TAATCAATTTATTATATAAATTGTCGTAATATTTACGTGTACCTTCTTTAGTAAGGGCAAAGACATCTATTTCTTCTTCAAATATTTTATCCATAATTTTTATATTTTTTGCAAATATAAAAAATTTTATATTAAAAAATCATATAAATTTCATAAAAATATTTTTTTACTAGTGATATGACCTATTCCCAACAGGTCATATCACTCCTTCCTAATCCCTCCTCGTAATTTTTTATAAAACACTTTAAATCTATGCTTCTATTTATTTTAAAACTCAGTTAACATTTATTAATAAAATTTTATAATTGATTTAATAATTGAATAATATATGAATTGCAATTTTGCCATACAGAAACAACAAAAAACAAAAATTATGAAAAAAACAAGTATTTTCTTATTTCTAATGGTCATATTAATACCATTAGTTAGTTATTCTCAACCAAGTATTAATGATCCTTTTTTCGATCAAGTAAGTTATAGAGGAGCTTTCAATGATCAAGATGATTGGACAAGTGGCTGGGCTAATTGGGATCCTCAAAATACAAATTATCCAGTTACTACGCAAACTATTAGTGGTGAAATCACTAGTAATACAACTTGGACTAGTGACAATGTTTATTTATTACAAGGATTTGTATATGTAGTAGATGGTGTTACTCTAACTATACAACCTGGCACTATTATTCGTGGTGACAAAAATAGCAAAGGCACTTTAATTATAGAACGTGGTGCTAAATTAATAGCTCAAGGTACTGCTAGTGAACCAATAGTATTTACATCTAATCAGTCTGCTGGCTCTCGAAATTATGGAGATTGGGGTGGAGTGATAATCTGTGGCAGTGCAAAAATAAATGTGCCAGGTGGTGAAGCTCAGATAGAAGGTGGACCACGTAGTTATTATGGTGGCACAAATGATAATGATAATAGTGGTATTTTAAAATATTTAAGAATAGAATTCCCTGGTATCCCATTCCAACCTGATAAAGAAATCAATGGGTTAACCTTGGGTGGTGTAGGCAAAAATACCACTATTGACTATATACAGGTATCATATAGTGGTGATGATGCTTACGAATGGTTTGGTGGTTGTGTGAATGCTAAACATTTAATTACTCTTGGTAGCTGGGATGATGATTTTGATACAGATTATGGATTTTCTGGTATGATACAATATGCAGTAGCACTACGTGAACCCAATATAGCAGACGTGAGTGGCTCTAATGCTTTCGAAAGTGATAATGACGCTAGTGGTTCTACGAATACACCTCAAACTTCTTCTGTTTTTTCAAATGTATCTATTTTCGGACCTAAAAAAGATGCTTCTACTACAATCAACAGCAATTACAAACGTGCTATGCACCTTCGCAGAAATACGGGCATTGACATATATAATTCTATTTTTATAGGTTGGCAAGATGGATTAATGATTGATGGGTCTGCATGCGAATCCAATGCAAACAATAGCATTCTAAACATCAAATATGTTACTATGGCTGCTATGGCTGGGAACTATTTCACTACTGCTAGTGGATCAACTTTTGACATTCACTCTTGGTTTCTAACTACTTCGTTTAATAATGATACTCTTAGTTCCTATGCTCCTCTGCTGATAAGAGATCCTTATAATTATTCTAACCCAGATTTTAGACTACAAAGTAGTAGTCCATTATTAAATAATTCTGGTTTTGTAGGAATTAACGAAAATGATTTTTCAGGTATTAATATATCTCTATATCCTAATCCTGTAAATGATATTTTAAATATTCATATTCAGAAAAACGTTGATAAAGCAACAGTACAAATATTAGATATTATGGGGCGAATTTTTTACAATGAAGTATTATTTGATATTAATAATGATTTAATTATCAACACAGCTAGCATGCCATCAGGCACTTATATCATTAGAGTTATCAATACTAATGATTTCTTACAAAAATCCTTCATAAAACTATAATTCCTTTTATTTCTATTACAACAAAGAGGGAGCGAATTACAGATTCGCTCCCTCTTATTATTTGATGTTATTTTATTTAGTTAATTGTGATATTTATATTTCTTATATTTCCTCTATTGTCAAATTACGTTGTTTGCAGTGATATCTAACCTTTTTTTGTTCCTCAGTATAATTCCCATTTTCTGATGGTTTTATTATCACTTGGGTAGTTTCTAATATAGCCTCGCCACCCCATAGATATTCTAACCCAATGAGTACTTCAGGAATAAACTCTTGCACAAGTGGTTTGCCCTCAAATTTGTGAATTAAGTATAATTGATTTTCATTTGTTTTATCTAAATCGGGCACTATTAGGGGTGGATGATATAAACTATCTATAAGCATTTGCTTATAATCGTCTGCTTTTCTACTTTTAACGTAGTAATCGATTATTTGCTCATTAGGGTTATATTGTTTCCCTACTACAAATAGCTGATGTCTATTTACAAAATCCTGGTCTATAAAAACTTTTATAAAATTATAATCTGTGAAATATTTTCTTATATCAAAAATTGTTTTTAATCCTTCACCGGTTTTAGCATCAAAGGTTTCTCTTTGATAAATATTATCTAGCTCTTGATATTGTCTATAAAGTTTCCCTTTATTAGCCAACTCTTCCACATATTGATACAATCTCATTCCAATAGCATATGGATTTAGACCAATTCTAGATATAGACGTTACCTCAGCATTTATTTTAGCATAATCTATTTCATGTTTACTTATTCTATCATCATTTCTGAAAAGTTTATCATGCCAATAGCTAGCCCATCCTTCATTCATTATTTTGGTTCTCAGCTGTGGGGCAAAATAAAGTGCTGTATTTCGAATAATAACAATGATATTTTTCATCCATTGATTTTCAATTTTATTTAAAAATGGACTCTCTTCATTAATAAATGCTAAAAGATCAGGAAATTTAGTAGTTTGAGGTTTATTTTTAATATAATTATTGTAAATAGCCTCAAACTCAGGATATTTAGATGATAATTCCGAGAAAAATATTTGCTCAGCATTATCCTTATGCTTAGCAAATATTTCATTAAAATGGTTTAAATATTTGTATCTATCTATTTCATTTGCTTTAATGACATTAGGCAAAAAGTGATTAAAGAAAAAATCTAATTTTGGTGGTGGATCTTTGTGAGTTTCTTCTAAATATTGATTAAATATTATTGAATAAAACCCTACAATATTATCTATACTGCGAGCAAATTCTATTACATAGTCAACCCATCGACCATATTTGCTACGATACATGTTTATCAATCTTTTATCTGCTAAGGCTACACCCACAAAATCATCATTCCAAGTATGTGAAAAATAAATATTATTTTGAAAAAAATCTATATGTGCTAATACATGATAAAATATCATAATGTTTAGCCAATCAGGATTGTTATCATTATAAAAAGATATTGCTGGTCTACTATTGATAACCGTTTCAAAAGGATTAGATGGATAAAGTTTATATTTAGCATATTGTTGCAAAACCTCTACATCATTTACCCAATAATCATACAGAGTTGGGATCATAAATTTAGGAGATAAATCCAATAAATCTCTATTAGTAACTATATATTCTAATGTTTCATTTTCGAAAACTAATCCAGCAGCTCTAGCACGTTCTTTGCACTCCTCCATTATAGCTTTAGTATGCTGATCTATTAAATACATTTATTATTTATTTTATTACAAATATACATTATTATTTTGAGTTTTTAAAATAATATTATTAATTAATTTATGTTAAATTCAAATAACAATACTAAATTTCAATAATATTTTAAAATAATTATTTGATTTTCAAAATATTTATTGTTTTAATAATTTTATAATAGAATATTTTGCATTATTGGATAATTTTAAAAAATAAATACCATTAGTCAGATTACTCAAATCTATTGTTTCTTCACACATAGCATTATGACAATCTTTAGTAAATTTATTAATAGTTCTACCCATAATATCAATTATTTCTATGCTTACATCATATAAATTTGGATCACTTATTTTTAGATTTATAATACCATTAGTAGGATTAGGATATACAGAAACTAACAAAGTATTTGTATTATAATCAGTTAAATTAACATTCTGTCCGAGTGGCTTTAGTGTAGGATCACCTAAAAGAGTCATACCATAAAACCAGCATAATTCATCAAAAGAGATGCCATCAGATGTAATAGTGTAAAACCAATCTTTGTAAGCTTCTCCTAATGTTTTACCTTGTGATAGAGAAGAATAAAAATATACTGCATCTAGCATGCTACCAGTTTTAGTAGAACCTACAGCTGCTAAACTATAATCTTGATTAAATAATGCTCTTCCTGCACCATAGCCATCTGTAGTATATCTAGCAAATGAACAAGCGAAAAAATTGTAAAAATTTACATTGGGATCCTGGTCAGTGTATTCTGTAGAATAATAATAATCTATTTGGTTATGATTATCATAATAAAATGAATGCCCGCCAGGCCATGAATGTGAGAAAACAGAAACCCATGCCCACGATGAGTCTAAATCTATCCTATAATTTGTTGCCCTAGTTTCATTTATTTCATAAGTTAAATAAGTATCTGGGTATAACAGTGCCACTTCAAAAGCAAAATCATATGACCAGGGTTCCCAATCATCATCTACAAATACCAAGGCTCTGTGCTCTATTTCATTATCCTGGGCTCTATAGTCAAAATCTTTAGTAAAATAATTTTTTAGTAGTGATACATCATCACCTATACCTGTAGGCATAAGCCGTGAAATATATATTTCTGGCTCAATATTACCAGTATGTGTATCATAAATGCTATCCGTACCATATACGAGCGTGTCAGAAGCATGCATCAGATTATCCAACCATAAACCATCTAAATCCATAAAATAATAATCTATTGGCCACTCTGCATAGCCATATTCATTATAATCATTTTCTATTTGATACCACGCCACAGGTAAATCACCGATAAATAAAGCACCTTCAACATAATATTCGCTATACAACTGTTGTAATAATGTTCTTATCGATTCAGGAGTACCACCAGATATTTCATAACTGAGCACATAATATCCTTCATTTTCTAACTTTTCAATTAGTTGATTAATCTCAGTTTCCAAATATGGTGCAATGATATTTTCTGTTAATATTGCTATGGCTTTACTTGAATCCCTTTTATATTGAGAATTATAAATAGAGCTAATTATCATATGAGAATTGGGATGAGATAGCACCCATTCATTATAAGTATCAGCTCTAGATCCTTGAGGCCCCATCCATTTCAACAAGGGTAAATCTATATTTTGAGCATTAGCTACTGAAAATATTATAATACTAGAAAAAAGAAAAATAAAAAGTTTGTGTTTCATAAATTTATATTTTAATACAAATTTAAATAAAAAATTCTATAATTAAACTAAATTGTATATTTATTAGATGCAATCATAAATTTAGTTAATAAAATATCTATAAAAAATTTAATATAAAAAAATTTTTTAAATAAATATTATTGTTAATGATTTATATATAAAAAAATATTATTAACTTTGCATTGTTAATTTATTAACAAATAAAAACAAAAATATTATGCAAGAACCAAATGAATTAATTAAAAATTTAGTCGAGAAGCATGGTAGGACACGAAATGCATTAATGCCTATCCTGCAAGACATCGTTGCAGCAAAGCAATATTTGGATCCATCCGATATAGCTATGGTAGCCGAAGAGCTAGATTTATCTGCTGCAGATGTCTACGGTACAGCTACATTTTACACATTTCTAGACACAGTTCCTAGAGGTAAAAATGTAATCAGAGTATGCAAAACTATTAGCTGCTATATGTCTGGCAAAGATGAAATAATAAATGCCTTAGAAAAAGTCTTAAATATCAAAGTAGGAGAAACTACTTTAGATAAACAATTTACTCTATTGACAGCGAACTGCATGGGCTGGTGCCATAAAGGTCCAGTAATGCTCATTAATGATGATGTCTACCATAGTCTCACCCCAGAAACAGCAATAGAAATAGTTCAACAATACAAAGAAAAATCAAAAAATTAAGAAAGTATGGATACAAGTAATTTAAAGAAAGTAGATATTATTTTTAGCAAAGTAGATAATCCATTACAAATATTAGATAAAGCTTTGCAAAAATCACCTGATGATATTATAAATGAAATTATCGATAGTGGATTAAAAGGTCGTGGCGGTGCTGGTTTCCCTACTGGATTAAAATGGAAATTTACTAAAAATGAAGATAGTGATGTAAAATATGTAATCTGCAATGCAGATGAAGGTGAACCAGGAACATTCAAAGATAGACAAATAATAGAAGAAGTACCAGAAAAAATATTTATTGGCATGGCATTAGCTGCTTACTGTATTGGTGCTAAAGAAGCTTACATTTATTTAAGAGGAGAATATAATTTTTTGAAAAAAGACCTCTTGTCTAAAATGGAGAAATTTAATAATGAATTAAAAAATAGGGGATTAGATATTACTTTATATTTACGCTCAGGTAGCGGTGCATATATCTGTGGAGAAGAAAGTGCTCTTTTCGAAAGTATGGAAGGCAAACGCGGTGAACCAAGAAATAAACCACCTTATCCTACTAAAGTTGGTTACAATAACCAACCTACATCTATAAATAATGTAGAAACCTTAGTTTTTGTAACAATGATCCAACATTTAGGTGTAGAAGAATTTAAAAAATTAGGTACTAAAGACTCTAGAGGTTCTAAAGTATTCTCTATATCTGGAGATACACCTATCCCTGGTATTTACGAACTAGAACTGGGTATGAAAGTGTCTGATTTTGTTAGAGAATTTGGTGATGGTGACACTAAAGCAGTACAAATAGGTGGAGCATCAGGATTTTGTGTACCTAGAAAAAATTTTGAAAATACTATTATAGGATTTGAAGGTATACCTACAGGTGGTTCTGTTATGCTATTTAATAGCTCCAGATCTATGTATAATATATTACACAATTATTTAGATTTCTTTGTAGAAGAAAGTTGTGCACAATGCACACCATGTAGAGCAGGACTACAACAATTATTAAAAGGCATAGAAGCTATCAAAAGACGTGAAAAACCTGCTAGCTACTTAAATGAACTAATAAAACTTTCTCAAACAATGAAAATGTCTTCTAAATGTGGATTAGGCCAATCTATAGCAAATCCATTTGTTTCTATTGTTGAAAATTTTAAAGAAGAAATAATATTTTAAATTAAAAAAAATTAATAATTATGGCAAAAGCATTAATAAACCTAAAAATAAATGATATACCAATATCAGTGGAAGAAGGTACCACTATATTAGACGCTGCAAAAAAATTAAATATCAAAATACCCACTTTATGCGACCACCCAGATTTAAGTGTAGCTGGCAACTGTAGAGTATGCGTAGTAGAAGTGAAAGGTGCTAGATATTTACAAGCAGCATGTGCTACTCCAGTAGCAGAAGGCATGGAAATATTTACAAATAGTCAAACAGTAAGGCAATCTAGAAAACACGTCATAGAATTACTACTTTCTGAACACAATGCAGATTGTACTAGCTGCACACGTAATGGCAAATGTGAACTTCAAGATCTTGCTGCAGAATATCATATTTTCGATAGAATATTTCTTGATCTTTTAGATCCTGAAAATATGATTGCAGATATTAGCTCTCCAGCAATCAAAAAAGATATATCTAAATGTATCCATTGCCAACGTTGTGTACGTGCTTGTGAGGAATTACAATATGTAAGTGCATTAGCAGTTATTGGAAAAGGAGCAGAACAACATATAGGAACATTTTTTGATTATCCACTAAATGAAGTTGTATGTACAAATTGCGGACAATGTGTGTTACACTGCCCCACAGGTGCTTTAACAGAACGCAACTATGTAGAGGAAGTATGGGATGTCATCAATGATCCAACTAAACATGTAGTAGTACAAACAGCACCAGCAGTGCGTGTAGCTATAGGTGAAGAATTAGGATTCTCATATGGTACAAGAGTTACAGGCAAAATGGTAACTGCACTTAAACGTTTAGGTTTTGATTCTGTATTAGATACTGATTTTACTGCAGACTTAACAATATTAGAAGAAGGAACAGAATTACTTACTAGACTTAAAAAAGTTTTAGTAGACAAAGATCCAAATGTTAAAATACCTATGTTTACTAGCTGCTCTCCTGGTTGGATAAAATTTATGGAACATTTGTATCCTGACATGCTAGGAAATTTATCTACATGTAAATCTCCTCAACAAATGTTTGGAGCAGTAGCCAAGACATATTATGCACAAAAGAAAGGTATCAATTCTAAAGATATGATAGTTGTCTCTGTTATGCCCTGCACAGCAAAAAAATATGAAGCACAACGTCCAGAAATGCGTAGTAGCGGATACCAAGATGTAGATTATGTACTCACCACTAGAGAACTAGCTACAATGATTAAGCAAGCAGGTATAGATTTTATGAGCTTACCAGAATCTGATTATGATCCATTAATGGGAGAATCTTCAGGTGCAGGAGTCATATTCGGTGCAACGGGTGGCGTGATGGAAGCTGCATTACGTACAGCATATGAAATAGTAACTGGTAGAGAAGTTCCTTTTAAAAATCTAGAAATTACACCTGTACGTGGTTTTGATGGTATTAAAGAAGCAACAATAAAAATTGAAGGTACAAAACCAGAATGGTCTTTCTTAGAAGGTGTGGAGCTGAAAGTAGCAGTAGCTCACGAATTAGCAAATGCTAATAAATTAGTAAGAGCTATTAAAGAAGGTAAGCTACAGTATCATTTCGTAGAAATAATGACTTGCCCTGGTGGTTGCCTTGGTGGAGGCGGACAGCCGTATCCAATATCATGGGACATTCGCCAAATGAGAGCTCAAGGCATATATTCAGAAGATGAAAATCTACCATTACGTAAATCGCATGATAATCCAGAAGTTGTGCAACTTTACGAAGAATATTTAGGACAACCTAATAGTCATAAAGCACATGAACTTTTACATACACATTATTTCCCAAGAAAAAGGTACCTAAATTAGAAGTAAATT
>JASEGF010000077.1 GCA_030017935.1 Bacteroidales bacterium
ATTATTGATAAATTATTAACAATCAAATGATTATTGCGTTTTTAAGGGTCGACTATTTAATTATTTGTGCTTATTTGTGTGCATTTGTGGATTAATAAAAACAATTAGACAGTTAAATATTAACCTAAATAATTTACCAACAATAAACGTTATAGAAATTTAAATTATTTATCAGATTTATGTTTAAAAGTACTGATAGTATGTCCCATTTTAGTGGCTTTTGTTTGTAGATAAAATCTATTATATGGATTAGGCTCTATCTCTAAAGGAATAGTTTCTATTATTTGAATATCATAAGCCTCAAGGGCTATTTTTTTTATTGGATTATTGGTAATCAATCTGATTTTTTTAGCTCCTAAAGTTCTTAAAATTTGAGCACCTATACCATAATCTCTCTCATCGTCCTTAAACCCAAGAGCTAAGTTGGCTTCTACAGTGTCCATACCTTGTTCCTGAAGGTGATAAGCTTTTAATTTATTTATCAAACCGATGCCTCTTCCTTCTTGATTCATATATACCAAAAGTCCTTTACCTTCGTTCTCTATCATTTGCATAGCACGATGCAGCTGAGGTCCGCAATCGCATTTATAACTACCGAAAATGTCTCCTGTCATACAAGATGAATGCACTCTCACCAGCACTGGTTCATCTTCATTCCATTTACCTTTGACCAAAGCTAAATGTGTGATATTATTTGTTAATTGTACAAAAGCTTTTAATTGAAAATTACCATATTCTGTAGGGAGAAATACTTCTTCTACTTCCTTTATTAAAGATTCATTTTTTAGTCTATATTGTATTAATCTTTTAACACTAGTAATTTTAATATCAAATTTTTTAGATATTTCAATTAATTGTGGCAATCTAGCCATAGTGCCATCATCGTTCATTATTTCTACTAAAGTAGCTACAGGTTTCAGTCCAGCCAATCTGCAAAGATCTATAGCTGCTTCAGTATGCCCTGCGCGTTCTAAAACTCCACCAGGCTTAGCTATCAAAGGGAAAATATGTCCTGGTCTACCAAAATCTTCTGCTTTTGCCTCATCTCTTGTAAGCCAAAATATAGTTCTAGCTCTATCTGCTGCTGATATACCTGTAGTATTACCTTGACCTAATAAATCAATAGAAATAGTGAAAGCTGTATTATGTGGAGCTGTATTATGTTGCACCATTAATGGCAAGTCTAATCTATCCGCTACTTCCTGAGCCAATGGTGTACATATCAAGCCTCTTCCATATTTAGACATGAAATTTATTATTTCTGGAGTTATTTTTTCTGCAGCTACTATGAAGTCTCCTTCATTTTCTCTGTCCTCATCATCTACTACTATTATTAGCTTGCCTATTCTAATGTCATCTAATATCTCTGGAATATCATAAATTACTTTATCCATAAATATTTTTAATATTTTTACAAAGATACATTTATTTTTTTACAATAGACGAGTATATGATATATTACAATGAATAGTACTATTATGATTTAGTATAAAATCTTTTTTAGATTACCTTGTAAATTAAACAATCATTATATACAAATGAAATTTAATTATTTAACGATAAAACCATCTTTAATGTGTATAATCCTATCTGAAATATTAGCAAAAGACTCTTGATGAGTTACTAGTATTATAGTTAGATTTCCTTGAGTGTGCAATCTTTTAAAAAGATTTATGACCTCTTCTGCATTTTGGCTATCTAGGTTTCCTGTTGGCTCATCAGCTAATAAAAATTTAGGATCATTTATCAAAGCTCTAGCAATAGCAACGCGTTGTTGCTCACCACCTGATAATTCTTGTGGTTTATGAGTTAGCCGATGATTCAGATTTAATTCTGTCAATAATCTTTCAGCTTTTTCTGTAGCCTTTTCTTTACTGATACCTGCTATTAATGCTGGCAGCATTACATTTTCTATCGCAGAAAATTCAGGTAATAAATGATGAAACTGAAATACAAAACCAATATTTTTGTTGCGAAAATTGCTTAATTCTTTATCATTTAATTTATAAATGTCTTTATCATCATATTTCACAGTACCTTTATCAGGTTTTTCTAAGGTACCTATTAAATGCAATAATGTAGATTTACCAGCTCCACTAGGACCTACTATTGATACGAATTCATTATCTAAAATCTCCAGATTTATATCTTTCAATACTTCTACTGGCTTGAAAGTTTTGTATATGCTTTCTAATTTAATTTTCATTATTATTACTCAAATTTTTAAAATTTCTCTATTAAAAGATAAATTATTTAACCTTATCACCAGGATTAGCATTATCATCAGCAAATACAGGTAGTAATTTACCATCTTTATTTTCAGCGAAAATAACCATTCCTTCAGACTCTATTCCTCTAATTTTCTTTTTTTCTAAATTAGCTACTACTATGACATTTTTGCCAATAATTTCTTCAGGTTTTATGTGTTGAGCTATACCAGATATTATAGTACGAATTATACCACCGAAATCTAATTCTAATTTTAAAAGTTTGTCTGCATCTGGCACTTTATCTACTGAAAGCACTCTACCTACGCGTAGATCAATTTTGTCGAAATCTTCCCATTTTATTGCTGGTTTGAGGTCAGACAAATTATTTTGAATAATAGCTTTGTTATCATTTTGATGCAATTTATTTAATTGCTTTTCGATCATTTCATCGGTAATTTGTTCGAAAAGTATAGATGTTTCAGCAATCATATCACCAGTTTTCAATAAAGGGCTACCTATGCTGTCCCAATCTAATAAGTTGATATTTAAAACTTCACGTAATTTTTTAGCAGTGAAAGGCAAAAAAGGTTCGCTAATTAAAGCTAAATTTGCTATTAATTGTAAAACATTATAAATAATCCCTTCAGTAATATTGGGGCTAGATTTCACTAATTTCCACGGTTCTTTTTCTGTTAAATATTTATTACCAAATCTAGCAACATCCATCATAGAGTTTAGAGCATCACGAAATCTAAATTGCTCTAGATGATTACTAACCTCATCACGTTTATTTGCTATAAAATAATAAATCCTTTCTTCATCCTCAAACAAGAAATTCTCGGGAACTTTCCCATGATAATATTTATGAGTTAACACAATAGCTCTATTAACCAAATTGCCATATATAGCAGCTAATTCATTATTATTATGTTGTTGAAAATTTTTCCAAGTGAAATCATTATCTTTAGTTTCAGGCATATTAGCAGTGAGCACATACCTAAGTACATCTTGTTTACCAGGGAATTCTTCTAAATATTCATTTAACCAAACAGCCCAATTACGAGATGTAGAAATTTTTTTACCTTCTAAATTCATAAATTCATTAGCAGGTACATTATCTGGTAATATATATGAGCCATCCATTTTTAGCATAGTGGGGAAAATAATACAATGAAAAACTATATTATCTTTACCTATGAAATGTATTAATCTGGTTTGCTGATCTTTCCAATAAACTTGCCAATCTTTACCTTCCCGTGCAGCCCAATCAATGGTAGCAGAAACATATCCTAATGGAGCCTCAAACCAAACATATAAAACTTTACCTTGAGCTTCTGCTAATGGCACAGGAACTCCCCAATCTAAATCTCTTGTTACGGCTCTTGGTTGTAGTCCATTGTCTAGCCAACTTTTACATTGACCATAAACATTTGTTTTCCATTCTTTGTGTTCTTCTAAAATCCATTGTCTCAACCATGGTTCGTATTTATCTAAAGGTAGATACCAGTGCTTTGTCTCTTTTAATACTGGCTTACTACCAGACAATGTAGAATGTGGATTTATTAGCTCCTGTGGACTGAGCGACGAACCACATTTCTCGCATTGATCTCCATATGCTTCCTCATAGCCACAATTGGGACAAGTACCTACAATATATCTATCAGCTAAAAACTGCCCCGCTTCCTCATCGAAATATTGTAAGCTTTGCTGAGTTATTAATTCTCCTTTATTTAATAAATTAAGAAAAAAATCTTGACTGAGCTTATGATGTGTTTGGCTAGATGTGCGCGAATAGATGTCAAAGCTAATGCCAAATTCTTCAAAAGATTTTTTTATGATATTATGATAATGATCTACTATCTGCTGAGGCGATACTCCTTCCTTTTTTGCTCTAATGGTGATGGGAACACCATGCTCATCGCTACCTCCTACAAATAATACTTCTCTGCCTCTCATCCTCAAATATCTAACAAATATATCTGCGGGTACATATACTCCTGCTAAATGACCAATATGAATGGGTCCATTGGCATAAGGTAATGCCGTAGTAATGGTGTATCTTTTAAAATTCTTGGCTTCCGACATAAAAAATGTTTTATATTTTGCAAAAATAATAAAAATTAAAGTGAATTAAAAACGTTATAGAAACAAATTATAAACTCATTTTTAGCTTATTAAGTTCTATAAATTCATAATCTGGTTTAGAAACAAAAATATCTTGTTTAATTGTAGATAATTTATTTAAGGTAGCTTTTATGGCAATTTCAGAAATATCTATTCCAATCCAGGTTCTATTATTTAATTGTGCAGATTTTAATGTTGTACCGGACCCACAAAAACAATCTAAAACAATACTATTTTCATTAGAAGAAGTTTTAATAATTAAATCTAATAAATCTTGATTTTTTTCAGTTGGATAAGTAGGATATTGAGGATCCTTGAATTCCCAAATATCTTGCATTCTTTTGCCAATATTTTCATCAGCATAAATAATTTTTCTTGGATTTCCAGTAGAAGACCATTCTATTAAACCTTGATTATCCCATTGTTCTAAAGTATCAACATCTACTCTCCAATGACGCCCCTTTGGAGGTAATAATCCCTTAAAAGGCATATTAGTTTTCCCATTTACTGTTTCACCGGGTGCATGAATAGGTACAGTAGTATAACGGCGACCTTGTTTATTAATTTTAGGAAATAATTTTTCAATATCTTTTTGTGAATATTTCATAATCGGTTCATTCCATATAGGGTTTGCTGATTTAGTATAAAATAAAATCATATCTTTAATATTTCCAAAACCTATTTTATTAAAATTTTTAGGATTACATTTAATACGTGTGATATCATTTCTAAAATTTTCAATGCCAAAAATTTCGTCCATCATAACCTTAACATAATGACCAATTTTGTAATCTATATGCAAATAAATAGAACCTCTGTCTGATAATAATTCATATAATAAAATTATTCTATCTTTTAAAAATTTAATGTAATCATTCCCTTTTATATTGTCTGTATATGCTACAATCCCTTTTTTAGAATTACTAATAGTCGATGCACGGTCATCTGTTATTGTGAAATTATTACCAGTAGCAAAAGGTGGATCTATGTATATTAGATCTATTTTGCCTTTTAATTCTCTATCATTAATAAGGTATTCTAATGCAACAAGATTTTCACCATGTATTAATAAACTTTTCATTTTCTATATTTGATATAAGAATTCTCTTAAAACTAATGTACTCATTATATTATGATTTTTATATTTACCTGTTATCTCTTTATACATTTTATTATTTCCCGGAATATATAAAACCCCATCTAATATGGCTATTTTTATAGCATTTACATTTTTGAGTTTGAATATATTTAAGGCATCATTAAATTGTGCATTTTGATGACCTCCAAAATCTGTTAAAAATTTAGTTTCACCGATAATATATTTATTATTAAAAGTTCATTATCCTTCTTATTAAAAGCATTTTCTATTTTACTCCAGAGTTGCTGATCAATTTCTCTAATTCCCTCTGGTATAGTAGGATAAACCTTAAATAAATCATCAAGATATGATCTTTGATTAGCATATTCTATACTTAATCCCAACCAATGATTCATTATTTTTTTACAAATATACATTAAATTTTTCGATTATTTTATATATATATTTTTATTAAATTTACTGTAGGGGCAATTCACGAATTGCCCAATGATAAACCCATCATAAAAACATTTTGCCATACTCCCAATCACAATAATATCAGTAATTCAGACAAAAAAATACAATAAATTTATTAATAATCATTTCCTAATTTTGCAGTTAATTTGCAAAAAAATTGTAATTTAACCTTTTGATTATTTAAAGTGCAAAAAAGAGTTTATCTGCTATTTATCCTGCTAATTATTGATTTTTTTGCTTTGATAGGGCAAAACTCCGATACTTTATTGCAAAGTAATCAAGTGCATGACAGTATAATTACTCAAAATGGAGATACTACTAAAATAAATATTGCTAAAAGTAGTCAAGCTATTGATAAAAAAATAGATTACCAATCTAAAGATAGCCTGGTCATGGAGATGAAAAATAAAAAAATAACACTTTACGAAAATGCTAAGGTTGTTTATGGAGACCTCACTCTCACTGCTGGTATCATAAAAATCGATTTTGATAAAAACCTGGTTTATGCTTATGGCACTATCAAAGACTCTATTTATTCTCAAAGACCTAATTTCGTTCAAGGTACTCAAAGTTTTTTAGCTGATTCTTTAGTTTATAATATTAACACAGAAAAAGGATTAGTTTATAATGTACAGTCTAAACAAGGTGATGGTTATCTACATGGCAAATATATAAAACGAGAAAATGATAGCGTCATATTAGTAAAAACTGGTGGATTCACTACTTGTGAATTAACGCACCCTCATTATATTATCCGATTTGATAAAGCAAAAGTTGTCACCGACAAACAAATTATAACTGGTCCTGTATGGTTAGAAATAGAAGATATCACTGTACCTATTGGTTTGCCAATGGGGTTTTTCCCCACTCAAACAAAACGTAAATCTGGCATATTGATACCTACTATTGGTGAAAGTGCTAATAGAGGTTTCTTTTTAGAAAATGGTGGTTATTATTTCGGCATTTCTGATTATATAGATTTAGCTTTACGTGGTGATATCTATTCTAGAGGTAGCTGGGCTCTCAAGACAGAAACTAATTATAAGAAGAGATATAAATATGAGGGTAATTTTCAAGCTAGTTTTGCTCATAATAAATTTGGTGAAAAGGGCTTTAGCAATTATGAAGTTTATAATGATTTCTTTGTACGATGGACTCATAAACAGGATCCTAAGGCTCATCCTACCAATAGATTTAATGCAAATGTACAATTAGGTTCTTCTAATTACAATAAATTTAATCCTTCTTCTGCTAATGATTATTTATCTAATACTTTCTCTTCGTCTATATCATATTCTACTGTACTATTTAGGACTTTTAATCTCAGCCTCAATGCTAGACATACTCAGAGTAATACTACTCACCGTGTAGATGTTTCATTACCAGATATTAATCTCTCATCTAATACTATTTATCCTCTACGACCCAAAAAGTTAACTAAACCTCTAAAATGGTATCAAAATTTGAACTTCAGATATCAACTGCAAGCTAGAAATAATCTCTCACGACCAGATAGTACTTTTTTCGATAATCTAAGTTTGAATGATTTTAATATGGGCATTCAACATAATTTACCTATTTCATTAAATGTGAATCTTCTAAAATATCTACAATGGTCTAATCAGTTTAATACAAATTGGCGTTGGTATTTTAAAACAATTAATAAAAATTGGGATCCTATAGATAGCACTGTGGTCGTAGATACTATGTTTAAATTTAGAACTCCATTAGATATATCATATTCTACGTCTTTATCTACCAGGTTGTATGGTATGTATTCATTTGGTAAATTCCCTTTAAGAGTTATCAGACATGTCATCACTCCATCTATTAGTTACACTTGGCGACCAGATTTTAGCAAAGATCCATGGAATTATTATGATTATTACCTTTATCCTAATGGAGAACAATGGTATAGCCCATTTGAGGGAGCTATCTTTGGCTATCCATCAAGAGGCAAATCTTCTGCTATCAGCTTTATGATTTCTAATAATTTGGAAGCTAAAGTGAGACAAAGAACAGATACTGGTGAGATGTTAAAAAAAATCGTTTTGATAGAGAATTTATCTATTGGTTCTAGTTACAATTTTGCAGCTGATAGTTTCCAGTTATCACCAGTTATAATTTCTGCTCGTACAAAATTGTTTAAAAATTTTGAACTTCGTTACGCTTTAGGATTAGATCCATACTATTATAACTCTGCTGGTAAACGTATTGATGAATTTCAATATAATATAAATAAAAAATTATTTAATACACAAAATCAAGAATGGAATTTCAGTGGTAATTTTATTTTAAAATATCCAAATGTCAAAAAAAATCAAGCTCAATCATCAAGTAGCTCTACTAAAAAGACCTATCCTAATTTTAATGTTACCATTGGCATAAATCTGAGACATTACAGTACATATATACCCGAGACGAATATAGATTTTACTAAATCAGTTGTTGCTAACGGTAATGTAGAGTTTACACCTAATTGGAGTATTTCATTTATGACTGGTTATGATTTTGATTTGAAAGATTTCACTTATACTTCTATAAATATACACCGCAATTTGCATTGTTGGGAAATAATATTAAACTGGATACCTACTGGTTTTCGTAAATCATATAATTTCACTATTCGCATTAAATCTCCTATGCTACAAGATGTCAAATTAACTAAGAAAACTGATTGGCGAGATTACTATTAATTCTGATATTTTTTAAGGTTCTATAACGCTTTATATGAGTAAAGATTAAAAAAGAATAATATTATAAAAATTATTTTTTAATATTGTACTGTTAAATATTAACCACAGAGTTCACAAAGAAGGCACAAAGAACACAGAGAATGATAGAATTAAATTGTCTGAACTAGGATTTGTGAAATTAAAGGAATTTGGGATAATCATAAAAGAATCGGCGGTTCAGGCTTTTTAAAAGATGACTAAATAGTAGTTTTATATTTGAAAAAACGATGCGTCTCATCCGCATTGGGAAATGATTTGTAATAAAACAAGCAAGCCGTGTTGGATAGAAGGGTTTACACTGTTTGAGCAAGCTAAAGCTTGCGAGTTTGTAAA
>JASEGF010000078.1 GCA_030017935.1 Bacteroidales bacterium
ATCTGGTCTTTGAATCCAAAGTCCTTGCTTGCCTCAACCAAACTATATATTTGTATGGTAAGTTCTTTTGCTTTTTGCCATGCTATAATATCTTCAAACCTCTTTACCTGCACCGTATCCACTATATTCTCACTACTATCTACTGTTTCTTCTTTCATATTCAGTTTAGTAGTGAGTAGCGAGTATATAGGAATTAGTGGATAAATCATATCTTGCCATACTATCAAATCCTCAAAACTCTTTACCTGCCCCCTATCCACTATATTCTCGCTACTATCTACTGTTTCACCTTTCACCTTTTTACTATTTTAAATGTTTTTACTTCTTTGTTGTTTTGGATTACTCTTACAAAATACGTTGCAGGCACAAGATTGCTCATAACAATGCTTGTTTGGTTTCCTGTGATTTTTTCGCTTTGTAAAAGTTTTCCCTGCATGTCGTACAGCTGGTACGATAAATTTGCAAAATCAAACTTATCAATGCTCAGCGTAAGATAATCGGTTGTAGGGTTTGGGTAAGCCGAAACCGAAAGGGTTATGCCTTTGGCTTCTTCCAATCCTGTTACTTCCGATATTTCGAATGGTTGCTGCACGCCCTCTGCTACCGAGCCGTTTGTACCGGTATAGGTTTGGTATGCAACCTGTCCAACGGAATAACTTGCCGAGCCTCCGCTGCCCGAAGCATTACTGCCTGTAGTGTTAATGCTTTCTTGTGCTGATACAGTAGAAAGGGAAAAGGCAAAAGTTATAAGTGCTGCCACACCTATTACTTTTAACTTTCTCCTTTCAACTTTTAACTCTTTTTGTTTGTGTCTCATTTTGACCTCCTTTTTTTAATTGTAAATACTAATTTTTTCTGTTTGTCTAAACACATTAGGTTTTTTCAATGGTGGTTAACTCGTTTATACTCGCTACTCCATTAGGCATTATTTCCAAATTTAAGATGTATAGACGTCATAAAGTTGCGTTATATTTTTATATACAAAAGTAGAAATTATTTTATAAATCATCAAATTGAGATTTATTTATGTGGGGATTATATCATTTTTTGAATAAAATCTCCTATTAAACATTAAATGAACTGGACAAATATATAACTTTTTTTTCATTTTGCCTAATTTTAAAAAAAATTTTTTTATAAATTAGGTTATTATATAAAAGATATTTAATTTTGTCTAATTTAAAAATAATTATTTATGAAAACTAAAATCATCAAATCAATAATATTTGCTTTAGCAATAATTATCTCTGCAGGTATACTAGGTAATGCATATAAAAGTAGAGTAAAAAATATAAGTACTGTAGAGGTGAAAGGTAAGGCAGATAAGGAAATTCATAGTGATATTGCTAGATGGGATTTAATGTTTAGTGTAAATAGTCCTGATTTAAAAGCAGCTTATGAAAAAACGCAAGCTAATACTGATATAGTATTAAATTTTTTAAAACAAAATGGATTAGATGATAATGAAATTCGAGTATCAGGTATAGATATTAATAAAACATACGAGAATGTTAAAGTGCAAGTAGGAGATGATTATGAATATAAAAACAAATTTACAGGATATAGGTTATTGAGGAGTTTTTATATAGAAACAAAAAAATTAGATACAATAAATAAACTTGTAAGTGAAATAAGCACATTAATCGCACAAGATATTGAAATCATCTCACCAAATCCAGAATATTATTATTCTAAACTCGATAGTGTAAAGCATGATTTGATTGAAAAAGCTTCTCAAGATGCCATAGAGAGAGCTAAAAAAATTGCAAAATCTAATAATCAAAAAATTGGTAAAATAAAATCTGCTTATATTGCACCTTTTCAAGTTACTGGCATTTATTCTAATGAAGACTATACATGGGGTGGTGTATTGAATACTTCAGATATAATAAAAAATTGCTCCGTTACAGTAACGATGGAAGTGGAAATAAAATAATTTGATATATTTTGTGTCAAGGTTTGGTTATTCGTTAATATTCATAGCACACGGTTTAAACCGTGTGCTATGAATATTATTATGTTACAAATATAAAATTTTGTTGAATGAATGGGGCATGATATAACCTTTTTTAATCGGTGAAACGTTTTTATTATTCGTTAATAATCATAGCACACGGTTTAAACCGTGTGCTATGATTATGCAATAATATTTTGTCGATGGTTTTAACCATTTTCAATAATTTTTATTTCTTCTTAGGCCAAACTTGGCCAATTTAGCGGTTATTTTTTTCTTGTTCTTATAAAACCATTTTACCGTCAGCTCTGCCAAACCCCCACCAATAATTCCTATTAAAATACTTATTAAGATTGTTTTTAAATCCATTTTTGCAACAACAGCACTATAACCAGCACCAGCAATGTCTGATGCTGCACCTACTGGTAATGCTTTTGTGCTTTTTTGCATATCTCCAAAAGCATCTGTGTTTTCCTCATAGCTTATCAAACCGTCATGATTATCTTTAGCCTTTTGCCCAATTAAATTCAAGCTATTAAACTCTAAATTATCAATTATTCCCGGTTTATGTGCTTGTTTGATTGATGCAAAGTATAAACCTTTAGATTCCTCTGAAACTAAAAGTTCATTATATAAGTCGGGTTTATACAATAATATTTTATGGTCTTCTAATGATTTAATAAGAGTATTTTTTTCGTCAATACCAATATCTAATTCCATAGCAAAATTAATATAGAAACGAGTGATGTAATCAATCCCATCACTTAATGTTGTAATGTCAGGATTTATATCAAATTCATTTTTAAAATTACTTAAAAAATCATTGTGAATTTTGCCATACTTTTCATATGATTCAAAACTCATTTTTTTAAGATTAGAATTTATTACTTCATCTGTCTTTTGGCAAAAAATAATTGCAATAATAACGATAACTACTATACCTAATAAACTAAAAATTATTTTTTTCATTTTTTTAAAATTTTTGTGGGTTAATAAATTCTTAGTTTTTATTATTCGTTAATATTCATAGCACACGGTTTAACCCGTGTGCTATGAATATTATTTTGTTACAAATATACAATTTTATTTTTAATATGCAAATATTTTATTTAAAAATTTCAGGTTTCCTTTTGTGAGAGGAAGGTTTTATAATTGCACATAAAATATTGTGGCTTTACGTTGTTTTAATTGCATATAGCCTTTGTTAGGGGCTGTTAAGTTTTTTAATCGTAATTCCTTTAATTGTTTTGAAATCATCAGGTAAATTCCCATCATCATTAATTATTATTGTATATCCGTCTGCTATCAAGTCAGTGATTATATTTTTGTCAGGAATATACGGATAAACTGTTAAGTTAGTGTAAAACATTGCTTCAATAGGCTTATCATAATTAAACAATACTCCTTTAGCAATTTCTTTGTCATTTAGTTTTCGAAGTTCAATTACCCAATCTGGATTTCTATTGTTCTGCTCAAATGGTTTTACTCTTTCAATCATATAGCGAACAGGTAAAGCTATGAGTAAAAACAAAACCAAATTGAAAAGCCATTTAGGTTTGTGCTTATTTTTGTAATCATTGAGCATATAGAAAAATTCAGCAGTCATTAGAAATAAAGCAGGTGAAATGAAAAGAATGTATGCTTGCATTTTTGTTTTTGCAATTGAAAAAAATATAAGCGGAATTACAGCCCAAATTGAAACTGCTAATCGCTTCTTATCATGAAGATTCTTGAATGACTTCCATAGAAACCAAATTAATGGCAGATAAATCAACTCTCCATAATTTATTCTAATTCTGTCGATATAATAATAAAAGGGGCCTGTTCTTTCATCAAGAACTTCAGTGAAGTGTTTGAAATTAAAACTTGCTTCCCACGATGCCTCTGCAGGAAATTCTTTGAAAATGTAAAGTTGCCAGGGAAGAAAAATAAAAATGCTGGTTGTCAGTAAAATGATGAATTGTAAAAAAATTTCTTTTGGCTTAAATTTCTCTGAGTCCAATACAATCAAAAGCCAGATTGGTAAAACAATTAATGCTGGTAGCCATTTGGATAAAATTGCAGCACCCATGCTAACTCCAGCAAGAATATTGAAAATGGTTTTTCGTTTCTGGGCGAATAAAATACTAAACACAACCGCTAACTCAATGAAGAACAAAAAGAAAATATCAATGTGGTCTGTTGCTACTCTGCCAGCAGTTAATTCTATTATCAATCCGTTGATGGAAAAGAAGAAAGCTGTCAGATAGCCGATTTTTTTATTGAAGAAATAACTACCGATAAAAAATGAAAGCCAAATTCCGATTGTTGTTAGAATGATTGAAGGAAGTCGTAATGCAATTTCATTTACTCCAAAAATCCACATACTTGCAGCCATTGTCCAAAGCGGTAATGGTTGTTTATGAACCCAAATGTGATTTCCTGTCCAGTTCTTGTAATCGTAAGGTAAAATCGGATTGTCGTAAAGTGTCGGTTTTAAAGGATGATTAATAAGATTTTTAGCAACAAGAGCATGATAACGTTCATCCCAAGGGTGTAGAAAAAAGTCAGAGGAAGTGTAGATGCGAAGTGCAAGTCCACAAATCATTAGTAGAAGAACAGCAATTTTAAAGTTGTGCTTCGAATAATGTCGCCAAGAGAAATAATATCCTATTGCACATAAAATGATTGTCGGTATAGAGTATAGTAAGTCGTTCATTTTGTTCGTTTTAATTGACGCCAATGGTTTGACGATATGTTTTTTTGATGATTTCGGAGAATGTAATTTTCAAGTTACGATAAAGTTTATTAAAAGTAATGCCTTTCAAATTAGCATTTTTTACCCTCTTGATTTTAGCTTTTGTTATTAGCATTTTTCATTATTTTTTCTTTCCTTTCTTTAAACTAACCGAAAACAGTAGGCCAAGGTAATTTCCTGATAAATTGTAGTATCCTCTAGTGTCTGGAGATGTGAGTAGGTTTGCAAACTGGTATTCTCCTGACATGGTATTCTGGAAGTTCATTACATAAATCAGGTTTGTTTTAAGTAGTACTTTATCCATAGCATAAGAAAAGCCACTTCCTAAAATAAAACTACCTTGAATAGAATTTTCAGGACTTTCAAGTTTTAGGCCAAATACCTCCCTTGTTTCTGATAGATCTTGACTTGTTATTGCATAAGTCATTTCAGCATCACCTGACGGGAAATACATTGCTTTAAATCCTGTCAAAAAAGAAATAAACGTTCTATTTCCTAACTGTATATTTAGTCGCAATAATAATGGGAATGAAAATGATAAAATTGAATACATTTTAACATGATCAGTGTAATCTCCACCAAAGTAATCATATATATCTATTTCTTTTAGAGTAAATTGCACATTATAGACAGGTTCAATTGCACAATAAAGTCCTGTTATGAAGGACCATTTAGCATCTGGATGAAAGTCATATACAAAACCAGCATTAAAGCCTAATATTGGTTTGTTCTTAAAAGTATAATTGCCGAATTGGGGTGTTAAGGTAGCCCTGTTATAAAGAACCGGCCCAGCAACAAATTCCCATTTACGGTATTCATTTAGTTCAGGGTACTCTGCTCTCTGTTGTGCTTGGGTAATTAGAGGGAAAACAATGGTGAGGATACCCCCCACTATTGTTTTAATGCTTAATGAAAACCTTCCCATAAAGTGGTTGACTTTAACGGTCTTGGTTTTGTTTAAATTGCCCATAACGTCTTATTTATGTAACAAATATACAATATTCTTATATACCAACTTTTCTACAAATATAAAACTTTATTTTTAAAAATGTAATGGATTTTGTTTAAAAATTTACGATTTCCTTTTCGTGAGAGGGAGATTTTATAATTGCACATAAAATTTTTGCGGTTATGAGCAAGTTTTAATGGCATATAAGCCGCTGTTAGTGTTTAGTTTTATTCATCTTTTTTCCATTCAATATGACCATTGACATTATATTTTTCATATGTATTTAAAATATCTTCACAAAATTTTTGAGTTTCTTTATCACCTAATCTTTTAGAGGTTTCCCATAATCTAATAAACATCTTTTTACCACTTTCTGTTTGATTATAATTTTTCTTTCGAAAATTGCATAGTGAACACAATGTTTGTCCATTTTCCAAAGTTGCTTTTCCTCCTTTATCTTTGGGTAAAATGTGATCAACGTGAAGTTCATAGCCTTCTCTTTCGGTTCTTCCACAAACAACGCACTTATACCCATCTCTTTCTAGAATAAGTTTTTTTAGTTCAGGTGTAAAATCATATAATTCTTTTTTTGAAACATAATCAGGATCATATTTATATACTCCTTTTGTTACCTTAATTAAAAATCCTTCTTGATGTAATTTCCTTATAGCTCTCCATGTATCCCTTGGTTTTTTTTCTACCATATAATATTTTATATTCTTCTTCTACCCAATCAACGACAGGTCCATGTGGCAAATCTTCATTTGGGTGTTTTTTAAAATATTCAATTATTAAATCACTTATACTTTTGTTATTATTATTATTCATAACTTATCTCTCTATAATAACATCCCTGTTTCATTAATAATTCTTTGTTTTGCCAGTTCACAATATTTTAAATCTATTTCTAGACCAACAGAATACCTATTAGTATTGTTTGCTGCTATTAAAGTAGTTCCGCTACCAGCAAAAGGATCAAATATAATATCATCAATAAAACTAAATAACTTAATACACCTATAAGGTAATTCAATTGGGAATGGAGCAGGATGCACAATTCTTTTTTTGCTTTCACCATTAAAAGTCCAAAGTCCATTTGTCCATTCCATAAACTCTTTTTTAGTAATATCGGAAACTTTTGAACCATTCGTCTTTTTCCATTCATCTTTATAAAAAACTACAATTAGTTCAACTGGAGCAATTACGTAAGGAGCAGTAGCAGATAGCCATGACCCCCATGCTGTCCTCCTTGAAATATTACCCTCATTCCATATTATCGTAGAATGATATTTCCAACCAATATTTTGAGCTAATGTTGTTAAATCTGCTCCAACACTTTTTTGTCCACCTTTATTTTTATCTAAAGGTATATTTAAACAAAACCTCCCTTGACTTTTTGTCCAATAGAAACAATTACTCATCCATTTTTCTGAAAAATTCAAATATTCTTCATAAGTTAAATCATCTTTATGAGAATTATATTTTATATCAACATTATAAGGTGGGGATGTAATTATTAAATCGAAAAGCTCTTTATCAAAATATGTTTTATCTAAAACATCTCCATTAAGTAACAACGTTTTTTTATGTTGTAAGACAATTTTATCTGTAGATATAAATTTTTTACATATCATTTTGAATTTAAGTGCTTCTGAATCAATCATGTTATTTAAATTATTTATCATTGATATTTATTATCTGTCAAGTTTCACAAGTTTGTTGATGATAATTTGTGTTAATTATTTACAAAGATAAAACTTTATTTTTAAACTATAATGGATTTTGTTTAAAAATTTCAGGTTTTAACACAAACTATGGTTTAGCTTTGCTTATCACAGGTTTTTAGACGGCCTGAAACGGTTTTGTTATTCGTTAATAATCATAGCACACGGTTTAACCGTGTGCTATGATTATTAACTCCAATACCTTATCCCTCATATTGCAATTCTTAAAATTTGTCAAGAGTAATTTTTATTTCTTCCCACATTTTTGCAGCAGATTGTTCCCAAGAGAAATTTTTAACTCTTTGCAATGCTTTGATTTTCAAATCATCATATAATGGTTGAGAGTTTGTTAATAATATCATTGCTTCAGCAATAGAATCAGGATTAAAAGGATCTACAAGCAGGGCTGCATTACCAGCTATTTCTGGCATAGAGCTAATATTAGAGGTTATCACTGGGATACCTGACTTCATAGCTTCTACTATAGGTATTCCAAATCCTTCAAATTGTGATGGGAAAACTAGTGCAAAAGCACTGCCTACTATTTGAGCGATATCTTTATTAGAAACATTCCCTAATAGATAAATATCAGATTTGTATTCTGTATTCTTTAATTCATTATCTAAGTCTTTATCTTTATGCATCTGACCACCAACGATTATTAATGGATAGTTTTGATTTGTGTTTTTGCGAAAAATATTATAAGCTTTTATCAGATTAGCTAAATTTTTTCTTGGTGTAATAGCTCCTATAAATAAAAAATAAGGTTTGCCGTTTGAATATTTATTTCTATTAATTAATATTTCATTATCTGTCAAAGGTTTGAAATAATCAGATGCAGCATTATACACTACTCCTACCTTATTTTTAGTAAAAGGGAAATAATCCTCAATATCTTTTTTACAAAATTCACTTACAGTAACAATGTGAGTAGCAGCTTTTAAAAATTTAGGTGTGAAATAAGTCATATATCTACGATTTAAGCCACTTAAGTAATTAGGATTATGAAAAAAATTAATATCATGCAAAACTAGTAAGGATGGACAATTTAAATGTAAGGGTAGTTCAGAATCTGGTGAGATAAATAAATCAAATTTATTTCTATTAATAAATTTTTGTAATGAAAATTGATAATAAATAAATTGTAAGATAGGATGCCTGGCGGGAGGTAATAAAACTTTAGCTTTCACATTTTCATTATAAATAAATGATGGATGGTATGGTCTATCAAATATAAAGGTAAATTCTATATCAGGGTGATCTTTTACTAATCTGCTAAAAATTTCATTAATAAAAACACCAAATCCACCTAAATTTTGATATAAAAGAAATCTAGTATTTACAGCTATTCTCATGAAAAATAATATTTATTATGAATTGAATCATTATTTTTTGCAAAAATAGATAATTTAAAAAAATAATAAGAATAAATGATATTAGGTTGAAATTTAATTAATTATAAAAAAATTATAATTAATTTATTGAATTAAGCATTTAATTAGTCGTCCCTTAAAAAGTCAATTTTAATATTTTATTTTAAAAAATAG
>JASEGF010000079.1 GCA_030017935.1 Bacteroidales bacterium
GAATATTATTATATCTGGTTGTAATTTATTAATCTTTTCAGTAGCTCGTTTTAATTTATGGTCATTAATGAAAGAGCCAAGATGTATATCAGAAATTTGGGCAATAGTGTAGCCATTAAAACTCTCTGGTAAATTATCATAATATAGATCATAGTTTTTAAGAACAACTCTATTAGAATAAAACAAATTACCTATTACTATTATTATTAATAATATAGATGTAAAGTTAAAAGCAAATTTCTGTATTTTTAATCTATTCTCTTTTTTAAAAAACCAACCAACTAGATGAATGATAGCATAAAACAATGAAAATATTATAATATATACAAAAAACGTACCTATTATTGCAGAAAATCCGGAATTAATTTTAGTAAATATTGAAACTAAAATTGAAATTATAATAATAGATAAAAGTAGCAGCCATATATAATACCAATTTTTTTTCTTGATTTGTGGTGGATGAAAATAAAATGCATAACACATTAATAAAAAAGAAAGTAGTAAAGTAAGTACAATATATATACGCCAATACATAGAACTAAATTTTTGCAAAAATATTAATTTTTTTTTTTAAGATATTACATTAAAAAGTACAAAAACAAAATAATAAAATAAAAATTAAAAAAATGGTTATTTATGTTTAATAAAAACAAACTGATCTTTATATAATTGGTAACGTTTATTTTTATATTCTACTGCTACTCTATCACCATCTTTTAATGTTTTACCTTTTATGAGAATAGTATTTTGAGTTATTTCTATGTTAAACCAATTATGTCTATGGCAAAAATTAAAAGATAATTTTTTCCAATGTTTAGGTAAAGCAGGGTCAATACGAAAGCGATTTTTGAAAAGATTAATACCTGCAAAACTTTTGAATATAATATCTAATGTGACACCCATCAGTCCAGCATGTATTCCTTCTCTAGTTGTACCACCCTGTAAATCATAGATATCACTTTTGAGAGCTGTTAAAAACCAATTCCACATATCATCATAGCTATCTTTCAGATATATAAGTATGGCAGAATGTACTACAAAGCTCAGAGTAGAACCATGTGAGGTTCTCTGAATATAATAATTATAATTTTTTCTCATAAACTCAAGCTCATCACCAATATGATAACCCATAAGCTCTAAAATATGTTTAAGCTGTCCAGGAGATAAAAAGTAATAAATCATCAACACATCTGCTTGTTTAGAAAGTTTATAGTTGTCAGGGCTATCGCCTTCGGCTTTAAGAATACGATCCATTCTGCCTATATTACCATATTTATCTTTATAATGTTGCCAATTTAGTTCTTTTAGATTCATATAGCCAGAAAATTGAGAAATTATACCTTCATCAGTTATCTCAACATATAATTTACTTACTATCTCTTTCCATAGTGCTATTTCTTCTTCTTTAAAACCTATTTTTCTTTTTAATCTGTCTTTTTCTTTTTTGGGTAAATATTCATAAGTTTCAATAGTTTTGTGCATTATCCATGCTGTCATTATATTAGTATAAGCATTATCATCGATGCCACCCTTTTCGGCATTAGGATATTTTTCGTGAAATTCGTCTGGTCCCATTACCCCATATATATGATATCTACCATCAGCTTTATTATATTCAGTAATACTAGAAAAAAAGCGAGCTATCTCTAGCATCATTTCTATTCCATAATTATGCAAAAAATCTAAATCTCGAGTTACATAAAAATACACCCAAATATTATAAGATATTGCTAAAGATACATGTCGTTGCAATCTGCTGAGATCAGGGTCCCATTTACCAGAAATTGGATTATAATGTAGCTCTTGAGTTTCTTCATCACCAGTATCAGCTGATTGCCAAGGATACATAGCACCTTCATAACCATTATCTCTAGCATATCGGAGAGCTGCATCTAATCTACGATATCTATACATTAATAAATTTTTAGTAATCTCTGGGTTCCATATATTAAAAAAAGGGAAAATAAAAATTTCATCCCAGAAAATATGACCTCTATATGCTTCACCATGCCATCCTCTGGCTGGTGCTCCTGTATCTATGTATTTATTAAATATGTTGGCAGTTACTAATAAATGATATGAATATAGCCTAACTGCTAATTGAGAAAATCTATCTCCTTCTATTACATAATCTTTCTCTTCCCAAAGTTTTTGCCAAGCTTTTATATGTCTATCTAATAATTTTTCATAAGATTTTAGTTTTCTTATAGTTTTATATGATATTTTAAAAATATCTTCATCTACGGTATCACGATCCTTATCTTTAGAAGTAAATAATGTAACGTATTTTTCTAATGTATAAGTTACCCCTTGACTGGCTTCTAATTTAAAATATTCAGAAATTATCTCATCGTGTATATTTACATCACTTTGCAAATCTAATATTTTATCATTTTCTAACAATTTATGTTTAGCTGCAATTAATATTTTTACAAAAGATCTGTTAGTTTGTGAATACAAATATATATATCCATTCATCGTAGCTGCATCTATTACTTCTAAATGTTTATTGTTTAGATCTCTATATCTAGCCACACCATAATTAATCACACTACCATCTATAGATGAGCGTATTACAATATCAGAAGAATAATTTTGTGGAGTGAATTGATATTTCACAGCACCTACGTGCATATCATCCATGCTAATGAAATTTTCAGTTTTTAAATCTGTAATTCTATCGTTTTTGTCTTTAAAAATAATTTCACGAGTTACTATGCCATTGAGCATATTTAAATCATGTTTATATTTTAGAATTTCACAATCTAGAGGATTAAAGAAATCTCCATCTCCTATTTTCAGTTCTATCAATAACCAATTAGGACAGTTTACTAAATCATTATTGTAAATTGTTCTATCGTGCACATGTGAAGTTAATCTATTATATAATCCAGCAATATATGTACCTGGATAATGCTCATCTACTTGCATTCTACTGCCAACAAAAGCTCCCCTAGTAGCAAAATATCCATTACCTGTAGTAGTTAAAGACTCTCTAAGCATTTCTTCCTTTTTATCATATTTATAATATATAAGATGCCAAGCTTTTTCATTTATACCATTAGCAAACCAATCTTCTATTTGTTCCCAAGTAAGATCACTGAGGTCTTTAACAACTATATCGGCGCCATTCTCTTTTAGCAGTTCAGGAGCTGTCCTACGAGCTACACCTACTACTAAAGCAAAATTACCATTTTTACCTGCTTCTACACCAGAGATAGCATCTTCGAAAATCATACATTCAGTAGGATATAATCCCAATTGATGAGCAGCTGTTACGAAAATATCTGGATTTGGTTTACCTTTTAACCCTAATTGCTCTGATACTACACCGTCTACAATAGTTTCAAATAAGTTTTCTAATCCTGCATTTTCTAAAATCAATGAGCTATTTTTACTAGAAGTTGCCAACCCTACTTTAATGTTTTGTTGTTTTAATTTATTAATCAATTCTATCGTTGATCCGAATACTTCTACGCCTTTTTCTCTAATAAGTGTATGAAGTAACTCATTTTTTTTATTTCCTATACCACAAATTGTTTCTTTATCAGGGCTATCGTCTGGATGTCCGAATGGTATATTTATATTACGAGATTCTAAAAAAGATTTTACACCTTCGTATCTAGGTTTACCATCTACATAGTTAGGATAATCTAATTCATAAGAAAAAGGTTCTAATATTAAGCCATTTTCTTGTGAAAATTTTTCTAAAAAATCATCAAAAGTTTTTTTCCATGCTTCGCGATGTAGCTTTGCACTAGCAGTTACTACACCATCTAGATCAAAAATTGCTCCTTTACATAATTCATTCATAATATATTATTTATTAATTTCATTTAATATCGTTACTAAAATATCTGGTGAACTAACAAAATATGAATTTGCACATATATTATTTATACTCTCTTTGAGATTATCATCATTAGTTACAAATATAGCAGCTACCTTGTTTGTTTTTTTAATTGCAGTAGTTAGCATTGGTATATCTGATTTAGTATCTCCGCATATTATTGCACCTAGTTCATTAATGTTAAGTGGTATATTTCTATCTAAAAATTCGATTCCATCACCTTTATCGAAATCTTTGAGTTCATTATCTTCATTATTAATATTTAGGATGATTTCAATATCTAATCCCGTATCTTCTATACTTAAATATTTTTTAGTTGGATCTATATAATTAACTAAATTAATAATTTGATTAAAAAAACTTTCAGAAATATCAGGAGGTATTGAATTATAAATATCTTGACGGGCAATGGTAGTTTGACCAAATTTTTTCTGAAAGCCAGAGCCTATAAGTGCAAAAATTTGATACTCTTCATTATTAAGTAAATTATCAATTTCATTATTTAGTTTGTCCAATATTTTTTGTTTTTCAGAATCGATTGATAAATAATGTTTATTATTATTTTTATCAAGATATTCTCTACCTTTAGAACCAGCATAAATAAAAAGATTGTCTGGTGATACACTCATATCTAATAGACCAACATTTTTGAGAGGTGCTGATGTTAAAATTACAGTATTATCAGCAGAGTAGATAGCATATCTAGACAAAAATACAGCATTATAAATAGATTGAATAGAAGAATTATATCGCCCACAGTAGTTATTTACTGTACCATCTCTATCAGATATTAGATTTTTAAATTTATTATTAGATAAAAAATCTTTACCATCAGCTATTTGCTTAAAAAAATTAGGATTTAAGTTAGATAAATATTCATAAAAATCTTGTTCTTTATGCAAAAGATAGTAAATATCTTTTTGTAATTCGCTAATCTCATAAAATAAATTAAGTTTCACTTGAGTATTGTGATGATTAATGATTTTCTCATATTGATTGCCAGGTAAATTATTTAAGATTTCTAAAGCATCAATCAATAAATCAATCATTTCTGTATTACAAATCTTGTTATTTAAAATATCATTTACTATTGATTTTTTAATATCTCTAGTATAAAACATTAGATTATAAAAATCATTCAAAGAAGTAATATTTAAATATTTTATATCCATAAAAAAGTAGTTTTAAATAATTTTTGCTTATTTAAATTTTTTTAATAAACGAATTAATTTTTCAGAACTATCTATGTACCATTTAGCTTCTGTAGGTGTAAGTCCGACCTTGATACTATATGAATAGTTTGGCAAAACTTCAAAAAGGCTTTCATCAGTGATATCATCACCAGCAGCTAAAACAAAGTCCCAATTTTTTTCATCAAGCCAAAAAGACAAAGCTCTAACTTTATTGATACCCGCTTGTTTTATTTCAATAAATTTAGGCCCTTGTAATATGTTAAGATTCATATTAGTAGCAAGAGCCATATTTTTAAGAGTATTTTTTAATTCTATAGATCTAATATCAGCTAATTTTTTATTTACATTTTTATAATTCCATACGATGGAAAATTCTTTTTGTTGAATAAAAGAACGAGGTGTACGATCTATGTAGAATTCTATAATAGGTAATATTTTTGCCATCCAATCAGTATCCAATGGTTCTATATTTTCCCATTCTCCGTTACGTTTTATCAATGCTCCGTGTTCGGCAATCAGTCCGACATTAATATTTGCAAAATTTTGTTCTAAATCATATTTTTGCCTACCACTTAGAATAACAATTTTATTTTTAGGATTATTTGATAATTTTTTTAATAAATTCAATAATTCTTTATCAGGAGTATATCCCTCTAAATTCGAAGGGATTAGAGTACCATCTAAATCTAAAGCTAGTAGCCTATTATTGGTAATAGAATAATCTTGAACTATTTTATTAATAACCTCAATATTTAAATATTTTGAAGTTAATTGATTTTGACGATTTTTTATATTATCTAAAGCGTTCATAAAATCTTCAGCCCATCTACGAACATTGTAACGTTTCAATCTAAACTGCATTTGTTTATTTCTTCTTATTTGTTCATCTTCATTCATTTCTATAGCCTGATGGATAGCCTCTATCACTTCATTGGTATTATTAGGATTAACGATGATAGCTTCACTCATTTCTTTAGCAGCTCCAGCCATTTCACTAAGTATTAGTACACCTTTATCATTTGATTTAGTAGCTACAAATTCTTTAGCTATCAGATTCATACCATCTTTGATAGGTGTCACCAGAGCGATATCTGCCATATTATATAGAGCTGCCATGTTTTCTAAAGGAAAGGAACGATAAAAATACCAGATTGGATTCCAATCAAAAGTTCTATATTTACCATTTATCCTACCTACTAGTTCATCTACTTCTTTTTTTAGCTGTTGATAATAGTATACCTTTGTTCTCGAAGGAGCAGATACTTGAATTAAAGAAACTTTGCCTTGATATTCTGGATATTTTTCTAAAAATTGCTCAAAAGCTTCTAATCTTTGTGGAATACCTTTAGTATAATCAAGTCTATCTACTGATAAAATTAATTTATATTTCCCCATACGTCTTCTTATCTGAGCCATATTTCTACGCACTTCTTTTAATTCTATAGCATTAGCATATCTTTCATAATCAATGCCCATAGGGAAACTATCAACTTTCAAAATTCTATCATTAGTAATTATTTCACCAAGAGTATGATCGTAGCCTAATATATTATAAACACTATCTAAAAAATTATGAACATAATCATAAATATGAAACCCTATTAAATCTGCGCCTAATAAACCTTCTAATATTTCTTTTCTCCACGGGATTAAGTGAAAAATCTCAAATGGTGGAAATGGAATATGTAGAAAAAAACTAATCCTAGCATTAGGTAGCTCTTTTCTGAGCATAGTAGGTAATAGCATCAGATGATAATCATTTATCCATATATTATCACCTGGTACAGCTATTTTTATAATAGCATCGCAAAATTTTTTATTTACTTTTTTATAACATTCCCATTGTTTCTCATCATAAATAACATATTGCGTAAAGCAATGAAATAATGGCCAGATAGTCCTATTGCAAAAACCATAATAATATTTATTTACTTCATTTTCAGTTAAAAACAATGGAATATTAGAGTAGTCATTTTTTAATTTAATTTCTATATCATTTATTTTATTTTTGCTTAAATTATCTGAAGTGATGCCACACCACCCTAACCAACTACTATCATAACTTTTATAAAATGAACCTAACCCAGTAGCTAACCCACCCACACTTGGTTTAATATTAAATGAATTCTTTCTCTGTTCTATAGATACAGGTAATCTATTAGAAACTACTAATAATCTACTCATCACACATATTTTTATCGATTTATATAATACAAATTTACAAAATTATTATTAAAAAGACCACATAAAGGGAAATTTAATAAATAAAGTTTATAAGAGTTTATTAGTGTAAACCTATCCATTACACTCTCAAACTACCAATATTACAGTGACCTCATTATAAAAAAGTGCTTATAGTTTAGACTTTTAGTTATGTATAAAAGCTGGATTGGTATTTATATGCTTTATTCCATATGTTATTTTTGGTATAATTTTATTTTTAAATTAATTTTGCAAAAAAAATAAATTTATGAAAGATGTATTTTTTGAGCCCTACAAAATAAAAATGGTAGAGCCTATTAAGATGAGTTCAAGAGATGAACGAGAACAATGGATTAAAGAAGCTCATTATAATTTATTTAGTTTACCAGCAGAGCATACTATAATAGATTTACTAACAGATAGTGGCACTGGAGCTATGAGTGATAGACAGTGGGCAGCATTAATGTTAGGTGATGAGAGTTATGCAGGAGCTTCTTCATATTACAATTTAAAAAATGCTATTGAAAAAATTCTTGGATTTCCATATTTCATGCCTACACATCAAGGAAGAGCTGCAGAGAATGTTTTGTTTTCAGTACTCATCAAAGCTGGTGATGTGATACCTGGTAATAGTCATTTCGATACTACAAAAGGTCATATAGAATATAGACATGCTACAGCAATAGATTGTACTATAGATGAAGCTTTTGATACTGATCTTATACATCCTTTCAAAGGGAATGTTGATATTAATAAATTGGTAAAAGTATTAGAAACTAATGAAGCATCAAAGATTCCTTTTATCATCATTACTATTACTAATAATACTGCTGGTGGGCAACCTGTAAGTATGGAAAATCTCAGACAAATTAGAGATGTAGCAAATAAATTTAATAAATTAGTGGTCATAGATGGTGCTAGATTTGCCGAAAATGCATATTTTATTAAAACTAGAGAAAAAGGTTATGAAAATAAATCTATAAAAGAAATTACACAAGAGATGCTTTCTTATGCAGACATCATGACTATGAGTGCTAAAAAAGATGGTTTAGTAAATATAGGAGGCTTTATTGCCATGAGAGATGAAAAAATCTGGGAAGCTACAAGTGTATTTAACATAATGTATGAAGGTTATGTAACCTATGGTGGAATGGCAGGTAGAGATATGAATGCTCTTGCTATTGGACTGGATGAGTCTACAGAATTTACATATTTAGATTATCGTATCAAACAAGTAAAAATATTAGGTGATATTCTAGAAGAAGCTGGTATACCTTATCAAAAACCTGCTGGTGGTCATGCTATTTTTGTAGATGCTAAGAAATTTTTGCCTTATGTTCCTAAAGAAGAATATATAGCTCAAACCTTAGCAGTAGAATTTTATCTAGAAGGTGGTGTGCGTGGAGTAGAAATCGGTACTCTTTTAGCAGATAGAGATCCTATAACTAAAGAAGATCGTTATCCAGCACTAGAACTCGTGAGATTGACTATACCGAGAAGAGTATATTCTAATGATCATATGAGATATGTA
>JASEGF010000007.1:0-1397 GCA_030017935.1 Bacteroidales bacterium
GGCATCATTAGTAATGCTGGTAGAATTCTTAACCTTGCATCCTCGGATAGATTTGCCTGGTATGAATATTTTAGAGTGAGTAAAATATCATATACTGTTTGAAACATTTGAAAAATGTTCATTACTTCCACTACATGTTTATTCTCATTTAACTTTTTTTTCGTATCTTTGCATTACCAATTTTTGTTGGGGCCGTATTGGTTTCGACAGCAGAGACAGTGGGATAGTTTGCATGCCGAGGATGGACTGTTACCTCGTTAATCATCATTCCAATCGAATAAATGGCAACAATTATTCAGTTGCATTAGCTGCTTAATCCGAATTGATTAAGTGCTAATTGCCTCCCCAGTAGCTATACTCAGTGGCGACTGGGATCTGGTATCATAAATACTGAGTCCATTAAAAGAGTGGCTACAATCTTTTATTGGTATTTTGTAGCTCTGGAAATTAATGGGAGCTTATCCCCTAATTAATTTCCGAGATTTAATAGATAAGCTAAGCATGTAGATAGCTATTTTGCTGGCTGCTTGGACGAGGGTTCGACTCCCTCCGGCTCCACTCCACTTATTTATTTTTCTCTTTCTTTATTGTATTATTGTATGCCTTGATAAAGGCTTTATAGTAATCATCATTTGGTACATATCTAGTATAGTCTGTATCTATACCTGTCTTAATGTCTGATCGCGCAAAGTCTATACCTAGTATGGTTTGTACGTTCTTTATATATTGAGGATTATAATCTCTGTTTTTTAATATTTTTATGATTTCTAAACTTTCATTTAGATAGCCACCATTTGCAAATTGATTGGATAGTTTCACTAGTGAGTCACTCTGCATTGTCGAGAAAAATATAAGCCTACTATTAGTTAAATCATTTTTGTTTTTTAGACTGTCTGGCAATGCGTTATATTGAAATTTTAATTTCTGATATTGAATGTATATTGTATCTGCAGCCATTTTATACATCGCTTGCCAACTGTCTAATGAATGCTTAAAACTTATTTGTAGTTCTATGGATTTTTCTAAATTTATTAAATCTAATGGATCTATTTCGCATAGAGTGTTTAACCAAATATTTTTTGCTTTTATGATAAAATTTTTTGCTTGATAGAGACTATCCAGATTGTAATAGTATTTAGCTATTGCTAGTTCTTTTTGAAATCTATTTTTTACTCCTTCACATGTATCTGTTTTGATTTTATTTTTGTATTGCTCATAAATAAATTGTGGACAATGAGCTAAACTATTTAAATAGATAAATGAGTCTTCTTTTAAATTTATATATTCTGAATTAACTATTTTTTCTAAGTAATTGCATATAGTTGTTTTAGATAATGATTTTAGTGTATCTGGTAGTGTATTATTCGTTATTTCAGAAAGGTATAGTAGATTTATTG
>JASEGF010000007.1:1407-21273 GCA_030017935.1 Bacteroidales bacterium
ATTGCATCTGATAAATTTGGTGTTGAATATGAAATCTTAATGCTTTTGTGCCTTCTGCTACCAATTATCTCTTTTTGAGCATATTTATCAATTAATTCTTTTAAAATAACATTTTGATATTTAATATAACAATTTGATAATTTATTTATTTGTGGGTTAATATTAAATTCATTTTTTAAAGTTTCTAAATATTCATATGATTTTTTTATTTTTTTATTATCCACATTTATTCTATAATTGCTGCATTTAGTAATTATATTTTCAGATAATTTATCTAAACTTTCATTTTTATAATTAACTAATAATGCAGAATCCTGGGTAAAAATAGGATTTTTATATAGTGTATCTATCATGATAATTTGTTCTACAGCCTCATCCCAGGCTTCTCTTTCTAATAAATCTTCAATTCCTTTTGATAATATTTGTAAAAAATCATTCTTTTTTTCTTCTAAAATATTATTTACCGAGATATATTTACTATTTTTGCTAGCAAAATTTTGAGCTTCTAATAATATATGCAAAGCAATATTATTAAACCCTTTTTCTATAGATTTATCGTATATTGTTATGAAATTTTCGAATAATTTATAATAATTTTTTGTTAAATAAATATCTAATTGCTCAGTTTTGCTATACGATAACCCATCATTTATTAATTTTAATTGCTCTAAAATATTTATAGCATTATTGTATTCTTCTTTTGTGAATAAGTAATCTATCTCTTCTATACTTACATTCCATACAGTGTCTATTGTAGCTTGTAAATATTCAGGCAAATCAGGATATTTTATATTCTTAAATTTATTAATGTATTCAAGAGTTTTTGTTAAAGTTGTGTCTAAAGCTCTATTTTTCAAATAAAATTTTATATATGCATTCCATGCAATAAACGAATTTGGATTATATTGTAAGGCGTAATTTATATTTTCTAAACTTTCTTGTTTTTTATTTTCTTTAAATAATTTATCAGATTCTAATATCAAAAGGCTGTCTATATGCTCGATTTTATCATTCAATTCTTTTTGTTTTTAAATTGTCGTATTTACTGACGAAATCTATAGGATCATTATTATAAAGTTTCAACTCTTCTACGAGATGCAATGTTCCTATTTCTTGGATCTTTTTATCTATCTCATCCAATTCATATTTATGAAAAAGTAAAAGTCTTGGATTATCTGATATCAATGTATCAATATGATTCATTGAACTTTCGTAAAATATATTAAAGTCATAATAATTGTTAATTAGCTTTTTATAATAGTCTAATTTACTATTTATTTTTTCGTTAACTAATAAAATCAAGCTATCTAAAGAAAAATAATTTATATTATCAGTAAAATTGGAGTCATAGTAACATGTATCAGTATAATAATACCCTAATTTGTTTGTCAATATACTGCTACAGGATGTTTCTAATTGATTTATAGTGTTTTTAGCAGTGAAATAAACTGATGCTTTATATGGTTCATATATCTCATTTATTTTAATGTTGCGATAAAAAATCCCAGGAACTAAATTTAAATTTTTTAATACACAAGTAAAGGCAGTTATGCTATCATTTATATTCCAAACAGTCATTTCTATTTTTAAAGAAATCTTTTCTGGGAGTGTATATTCTTTATTAGTTTTGCTAATTTCACTGTACCAATTATTTAAAAGACTATCTTCATTTACTAATTTATCCCAATTTTTTTCATAAGAAAATTCGCCATACCAAAGGATACGTTGAGCAGAGATATTATTTTCTAAAAAATTTAATAAAATAATCATCAAACAAATTATTATAATAAATTCTCTTTTTAACATTGCTACAGTTTATTGTGCGAAATTAAATGAAAAATTGAAATAGCATGATAATTATAATTTCACTACAACTACGTTTTTTAAAGTAAAATACAAAAATATTAACTGTACTTTTATACTTATTATGAAAAAGTTTAAATAAAAAAGAATAGTGATAAGGTTCTATATCTTTTTTAGTGGGTAAAGATCAGTTTTCCCAATAATTAGCTTATAAAAACTTTAATCTATCATCTATCTCCGCGTCAACCCATCACCTCTTCACCCCCTCTCCCCATCAACTAATCAACTAATCAACTCTTCAACTTATTACCTATTAACTATTCTCTTATGCGCCACTTCTCCCACTCACCCCATCTCCTCGTCACCCCGTCTCCTCGTCTCAACTTATCAACTATTCAACTTATTATCTATTCCCTATTCTCCTTTTTAACCAAAGATTAGGTCATTTATTATTTCTAGATCATAACCCTTTTGCTGTAAATGTTTTGCCCAGTATATTTTTTCATTGTAGGATAATTTATCTATTTCTACTTTATGTTTTTTTAAATATTCTTTTATTTTTAATTTAAAAAATTCTTTATCATATCTATCAAGAAATCTATCTATTACAACTTCGGGAATATTTTTTTGATATAATGAATATTTTATTTTTAGTGGCCCCCACTCATTTTGATTTATCTTGCTACGTATATAAAGCTCTACAAATCTTTCTTCATTTAAAAAATTATTTTTTTGTAAATATTCAATATACGATTCTAGCTCGTCCTGATCTGCTTTGTAGGATTTTAGTTTATTTATCACATCATATTTACATCTCTCTTGTACAGCGCAATATCTAGAAATTTTTTCTAATATTTTATTATCCATGATTACTGCAATAAAATTTCTTCGCCATTATCATCATAGATATGATATTCTATGAAATTATATTCATCATTTTTATAAATTTTAATTCTGTTTTTGAATTTTAATTTCCACTTCAGATATATAGATGGGAAGCCAAATTTGATATAAGCATAAATATATGGACTTAAATATATTGTCAATTTTTTTAATGGTTGAGTAGTTAGCAGATAAGTAATATTATCATAAATAACGTCAGCAATAATTATACTAGGTTTTATTTCGCCAGTGCCATCGCATACGGGGCATTTCTCCTCTATGTTAATGCTAAGTTCGGGTCTGACGCGTTGTCTAGTTATTTGTACTAAACCAAATTCTGTTGGTGGCAAAATAGTGTGTTTAGCCCTATCATTTTTCATTAATTCTTTTAATTTGTCATAGAGGTTTTTTCTATTTTCGCTAGAATGCATATCAATGAAATCAATGATAATAATACCGCCGAGATCTCTTAATCTAATTTGTCTAGCTATCTCTTCTGCGGCCTCTAGATTTGATTCCAATGCATTTTCTTCTTGTGATTTATTAATACTGCCTTTATAACCACTATTTACATCTATTACTTGTAAGGCTTCGGTATGTTCTATAAACAGATATACTCCAGATTTCAGATAAACTTTTTTGCCAAAAGATTGTTTTATTTGTTTTTCTAATCCTGCAGATTCGAAAAGAGGATTTAGTCCTTTATGAAGTTTTATTATATCTAGTTTATCTGGAGCATGTTGTTTTAAATAATTTGTGATTTCTTTATATAAATTTACATCTCCAACAGTGATAGATGAGAAGCTATCATTTAATATATCTCTCACTACAGTTGTAGAGCGATCTAGCTCAGAAAAAATTATTTTTGGAGGGGAGGCTAATTTTAAGTTATTTTCAATAGTTTTCCACTTTTTTAATAAATCTTCTATATCATTTTGCAAATCTGAAAAACTCCTATCTTGTGCAGCCGTACGAACTATTATTCCAAATTTATCAGGTCTGATAGATTCTACTATGTCTTTTAGTCGTTTCTTTTCTTCTGGATCAATTATTCTATGACTTATTGAGATTTTATTTTGGAAAGGAACTAGCACTAAATATCTGCCCGCAATGCTTATTTCTGCTGTGGTTCTAGGTCCTTTGTTGCTTATAGGTTCTTTAGTAATTTTTACTAGTACTGTATCTCCTTGCTTTAATACTTTGGATATACTAGTAGTTTTAGGTAACTCTTTATGATATTTATAATATTCTATTGAAACATTTTTTCCACTGATAAGGTCATGAACATAACTTTGTAAAGTTAAGAAATTTTCACCAAGATCAAAATATTGCAAAAAAGCATCTTTTGAGAAACCTACATCTATAAAAGCAGCATTTGGTCCTCCTGGTAATATTTTTTTTACTCTACCTAATAATATATCTCCTACTGCAAATATATCATTTTCATTTTCTTCTTGTAATTCTACAAGTTTATTATTTTCAGTAAGAGCTATACGTACTTTGTTTTGCTTTTTATCAATGAAAAGTTCACGTACGACATCATTCATCTTTTAAGTTTAAGTATAAAAAATTAATATTTCTAACGTAACTTTTTCTTGTGTCTATCTTTTCTAAGTCTCTTTTTCCTTTTATGAGTTGCTATCTTACGTCTTTTTCTTTTTCTTCCACACGGCATAATATTGTTATTTTTTAAATGTTTAATTACTCTTTACACTTAAATTTGTTTTTACTGATTTTGAAAATTCTGGAGCTGGTTTAAAGAATGGCTTATAATGAGGAGGTATAATAATAGTTTCATTTCTAGTTATTATTCTGGCTTTTTTTTCTTTTCTTTCTTTTAATAAAAAAGTACCAAAGCCTCTTAAATATATGTTTTCTCCTTTTGACATATTATCTTTTACAATATCCATGAAATTATCCACAACTATCTTTATAACGTCCCTATTCAAATTGGTTCTTTCTTGGATTTCTTTAATGATATCAGCTTTTGTCATTTTTTTTGTATTTGAAGTGCAAAATTAAATTAAAAATATTAATTAGCAAAATAATTATGTTAATTAGTTGTCACTTAAAAAGTCAATTTGAATATTTTATTAAAAAAAATAAAGAAAAATTGATAATATAATTATTGATAAGATAAAAATAGCACCTCCAAAATTTGCATTATTATGAGTAAAAAATTATCTATAAGTTATTAATAAACAAATACTTATTATGTTTTTTAATGCACGACTAAAGAATTTAAATTGTTATTCCTTCTATATTTTCAATACTTCATAAAATTTTACTGCTGAAATTTTTGTAAAATTTCAAAATCTTTTTGTGTATTAGCTACATCACCAATCAACCGATAAGCATTAAATCTATTAATATATGCTGTGATATTGTTTGGATCGATTTCTATAGCTTTTGAATATTGCTCGATAGCCTTATGATAATCATTCATATTCATATAGCATAACCCTTTCCAAATATAAGAATTAACATTATTAGAATTTTTAGAAATGCTAAGATCTAAATATTTTAATGCATTATCATAATTGTGTTGGTTATAATATATTACTCCAAGCCAGTAATATGGCTCATAATAATCTGGATCAATCTCTATACTTTTATTGAAATCTATAATAGCAGAATCATAGTTTTGAATATTAAAATAAGCAACCCCTCTCCACATATAAGCTTTAGGATCATCGTCTTTAGTAGATAAATATTTATTATAATCTGGTATAGCTTCATTAAACTTGCCTAGTGTAGATAATGTATTAGCTCTATTTAATAATCCATCGGGATTGTCTGGTTTTAATTCTAAAAATCTATTAAAATCTGCAAGAGCTTGCTCTGGTCTGCCAGTATTATAATACAAAATTCCTCTATTAAGAAAGGGTTCTGCATAACTATAGTCCAAACTAATAGCTTTAGTAAAATCTTGCAATGCTTTCTCTACATATTTTTCTTTCATTTGGGGATTATCTTTATAAACATCGATAGCATAATGATCCCAATATAAAAAACCTCTATTATTATATCCATAAGCATAGCGTGGATATTTCTCTAGCACATCACTAAATAGTACATCACCGTTACGCCAATAATAAGTTCGTTGGTGTGCAAGAAATGTAAAGATAACAACAACAATTCCAAGTATTATATAATTTAATTTTATATTTTTAATATATTTCTCCATAAGAGTTAATGCAGAAAATGATAAACCTATGTATGGTATATAAGTATATCTCTCACTAGCTATCATACCTCCTACTGGTATTATCTGTATCACCATGAGTAGATTAATAGTGAAAAATAATATGCCCCATATAAATTTTTTGTTTTTTCTAAGTAAATAAACAATGATGCAAAGAGCTATGAAGGCAATGGGGATTATGAAATATTCTGTTGGCAAAACACCTCCATCTTTGATAGGATATGGGTAGGCAGCACTCAAATTGATTGGTAAAAAGAATTTCCAAAAATAGAGTATATAGCTATATATCACTATTAGAGCTCGCTCATAAGCTTTTAAAACTGGTCCTAGCTCTTGTATCGCTTCCTCTTGTGCTAATATTGTTATAATCCCAAATGCAAGTGATAATAAGAAAAATGGAATTTTTTCTATCCAAGTTTTCCATCTCCACAATCTTTCATAATATAAATCCATAGCTAATAAGACGACAGAAAATATTACTGCTGATGGTTTAGACAAAAGGCTAAGAATAAATAAAAATATGGTCCATATATACCATTTAGTTTTTTTATCTGGTTTATTTACAAAATGATGGTAAGTAATAAGGGCTAATAAGAAAAAGAATGTATATAGCACGTCTTTCATCTCAGATATCCATGCCACACTCTCTACATGCATGGGATGCACTGCGAAAAGTAAAGCTACTCCAATAGATATCCATTTTTTTTCTTGCAGTAATGAGATAAATTTATAAACTAAAAAAGTATTTAACACATGAACAATGAATTGTACAAAATGATAAAGAAATACTTTAGTACCTACAAATTTGAAAATTACAGCATATACAATTAATGTGAGAGGTTGATAATTACTAAAGTAAAAATTAGAAAAAATATCTTTGATATTTTGCCAACTCAGGCTATCGATATATGGATTTTTAATTATATATCCAGAATCATCCCAGTTGTATATCAACTCATTATTAAAGGAATTGAAATACACTAACAAGCATGATATGAATAATATTAGATAAGTATAAATTGGTTTATTTAAAAACTGATTTTTTTTATTTGATAATGAGGGTGTAGAATTTTTGGTGTTATGGTAATTTTTGCTATGATTTTTATTATTATAATTTGTTTTATATGTAGTTTTACTCATAACATAATAATTTTAATGCAAAAATACAATATTTTAAAATAATTTATTTTTCTTTTTTTGGGGTTCTATAACGTTTATTGTGGGTAAATTATTTTACCACAAAGGGCACCAAGATATTACACAAAGTTCACAAATTGCCATTTTAAACTTTCATTTTTTCTCTGTGCTCTTTGTGCCTTCTTTGAGAACTCTGTGGTTAATATTCTACTGTCTAATGATAAATAAAATTCATTTTTTAAAATTACTTTTTTTATCTTTACCTACTCAAAACGTTATAGAACCAAAAATAATTTATATATTTTGAGTTTTTAAAAAATTGCTAACTATTTTAGCATAAAAATAATAAATATTATCAACTAAAGAGTCTATAATACTGGTTTGTAGGCCAATGATGTTTTCAATTTTTCTCTTTTGTGAGTCGATGTATTCGATAAATGTTGTTTCTTGTCCTATATATTTATCAATATATTTGTTAGATTTATTTATTTTATCGTAGCAATACCAATGAAATGGATATATTACATAATTTTTGTGAATTTCTGTATCTATAGCATGGCAAACATCATTAATAAAGTCTCTAATATTTTGATTTTTCGGATGGAATAACATAGGTTTTGAAAAATGAAAATGAATTTTACCTTTGAAATCTATCAAGCCTTCTTTCATTTCATTTAATCTAAATTTATCAGTTTTCTTTAAAATCACTTTTGATTTATCTTGGTAATTAGATAAAATTTTATATGCTACACAAGGATCATATTCATAAGACAAAGAAACAGTTACTATATTATAATTATTCAATAATTCTATTTCTTGTCCTTTATCAGCAGATAATAGGAGCATACGTATTAGAGAATGTTGCGTTTTATCATTACCATCCTTACTTCGGCCCTCTTGCTGAGCTATCCACATAGACTGTTTTCTTTCTAACAAAGTATTTTTTATGTAATTTGATAAATCAGTGGACACATAATAAAATTTTTTGCCTTCTAAATCTCTATGAACAATAAAAGATTTGTTTAATCTTGCTAAATATTCTATCCATGGCTTTACAAATAAATTATTACCAATGGCAGATTCAATAGTATCATAACCATTAGTCATTAGAATATAATTTAGTATAAATGGGTCTAATAGTATATCTCTGTGATTAGATATAAACAAATAAGTGTTGTCTTTTTGAATATTTTCTAATCCAGAATATGTAAGTCCAGAAACAGATTGTTTTAATAAATTTTCTAATAAAGGTTTTAATAAATCAAATTGCAATTCTTTAATACTTTGTATATGAGATATCCTATTAAGTATCTCATCTACTTTATCTCTACCAAACTGATATGACAAAATTTCGATGAATAGATCTTCTTTTATGATTTTTTGTAAATAATCATTTACTTCATTATCTCTAAAAGAGCGAATTTGATCAAAATTTTTTGCATTCATAATTTGCAAAATTAATAAAAGAAAATTTAATAAAATTGTGTATAAATTATTGTAATTAAATGGCAAACTTAAAGTAAATCACAAACTATAGCAAGTTGCATTTGAGCATGATTTATGATAAAACAAGCAAGCCGCGTTGGAGAGAAACAATTTTGTAGGGGTTTAAAATTGTAAACCCATCAAATATATAAGAAAAATTTTCATCTTTATTCAATAAATTTATTTATATTTGAAAAAAAGATTATGAAAAAAATTGTATTATTTTTTATAAATGTGGTGGTTGTCATTACATTATATGCTTATCCAGGTGAGGTTATAAATAAATTTAAAGCTCCAAATAAATTTAGTACTGGTCTCACTTTTGATGGCAAATATTTATGGGTGGCTGATAGAGGTACTGATTCATTGTATAAAATAGATGTGAAAAATGGAAAAGTTTTAAAAACTTTACGTGCTCCAGCTTATTGGATTACTGGTTTAGCTTGGGATGGTAAATATTTGTGGGCAGTAGATGAGAGAGGTGGTATCCCTAAAGGTGATGAATTTTTTGGTGGTCAATTATACATGATAGATACTGCCAACGGCAATATATTACATACTACACCATTACCTTTTACTAATCCACAAGATTTAGCATATGATGGTAAATATATGTGGGTAATAGACGCTAAATCAAATAAACTTATCAAATTTAATCCATTTGATGGTACATCCATATTAGAATTTGTTGCTCCAGCTCCTGGCTGTACAGGCTTGACTTTCGACGGAGAAAATATCTGGATTGCTAATAATTATAGAAATGAAATTTATCAAGTTTCTCCACAAGATGGCAATGTAATTATTGTAACATCTTCACCTAATGAATATCCTCGTGGTATGGCATATGATGGCAATTATTTATGGCTCGTAGATAGTCAATCAGATACTATTTATCAAATGAAAAAAAGCGATGAAGATAAATTCATTAGAATGAAATCTAGAACAGCTAAGCTCACTTTCACTCAAACAGCTATGAATTTCGGGCCAGGAAAAGCAAATACAGTTGATTTATATTTTGCTATCCCACAATCTATCGACAATCAAGATATAATAGGTGAAGTAGAATTTTCTATTAATCCAACAAAAATTTTAACTGATAAATGGGGACAAAAAATAGCTTATTTCCATTTTGATAATGTGAATGCAGGTGAAAAAGTTCAAGTAGAAATGTATGTAAAAGCTAAGATGTTTGATACTCGCTACTTTATTTATCCTGATAAAGTTGGTTCTTTAAATGAAATTCCAGACAAATTAAAAGAAATATATTTAGTAGATGATGAAAAATATGATATGAATAATCCAATTATTCGAAATGCACTTAAAGAGGCTATAGGTAATGAGACTAATGTATATAAAATTGTAAAAGGAATTTATTATTATTTACATGAGAAATTATATTATGAACGTACTGGAGGCTGGAATACTGCTCCCACAGTATTAGAAAGAGGTAATGGCTCTTGTTCCGAATATACTTTTGTCTTCATTTCTATGTGTAGAGCTGCTGGAGTACCTGCTAGATATGTGGGATCAGTAGTGGAAAGAGGTGAGTTAGCGTCTATGGATGAAGTTTTTCATAGATGGGTAGAGGTATATTTACCTAATTATGGATGGATACCTGTTGATCCATCAGGTGGTGATGAAGCTTTACCAGCAGATAAAGCACGTTATTTCGGATTTACTGGACGCAGATTTTTAATTACTACTACAGGTGGTGGCAATTCCGAATATTTAGATTGGAACTATAATGGTAATATACGCTTCACTACGGAGCCACAAACTTTTGTCGTTACTGAAGCTTTTGGAGATTGGGAACCTACTGATTAATTTTTTACTTTTGTATAACTAAAACATTATTAGTTTTTATTTGGTTATTTTCTTTAATTCTATAATAGTAAATACCTTCTGGTAGCAGTGATAAATCTATACTATTGCTTATAATATTCTCTTGTAAAACTTTTGCTCCTAAAGAATTAAATATTTCTATTGTAAAATCTTTCCCAAAATCCAGATTTAAATTTGTTATACCACTGGTAGGATTAGGATAAAGTAAAATATTATTATTTTCTGCTAGCTCTTCTATGCCTACAGGAGTAGCTACATACACTGCTATCATACTAGCACTATCGGTAGTATTATTCATATCAAAAAAAGTATATCTAATGATAGAAGTTCCCAAATGACCTTTAGGATAGTATTCGCCATAAAAATCATCACTATTAATAGAATGAGCTGGAATAGTAATATAATGGGGAGAAACTAAAACAGATGTATCATAGCACATTGACCAGCAAAAGCTATTTTCAGTGCCGGGAATAACACTGATTTCTGTCTTCTTTACCTTTACATTTAAATTATTATTACTAATGTTTTCTACAGCTAATTGCACATATTGTACAGTATATTGGCTACTATCCATAAACAAATAAATGCTATCATCATTTGCGAGCAGACTATTATGGTAATATAGTTTAAGTGAATTTTGTGAAAATGCAAATAATGATGGGATTAATAATATTATAAAAGTAAAAATCTTTTTCATAATTATTTTTTTTACAAAATTGCAAATTTTTTTCTTAATTATTCAATATTTTTATTTTGATTCAGAGAATTTATCATATATCATTTTATATTTCTCACAAAGCACGTTCAAATCATATTTCTGCAAGGCATTATCACGTATCACTTTTGAGTCAAATTTTGTATTTTTTAGTCGCTGGCAAGCATTAGTAAATTGATCTACATCAAACTTATCAATGACAACGCCACATTTATCATTTTCTATGTCATCTAGGTCTCCTATACCTTTATTAGTAATGATTGGTTTGCCCATTGCTATTGTTTCACTACACTTAATTGGAGAAGTTGCAATTCTTGTAAAATTATTATTTAGAAAAAATATAACATGAGTAGCCAAATTGATATATTCTGGCATAGCTGCTCTAGGCACATTATATATTATCTCCACCTCATCATGCCAATCATATTTATCTATTTTTTCTAAAATTTTAGAATTTTTGCTATAAAATATAAGTGTAAATTTAGATGGTGAAAAGAACTTTCTATATACATTATAAAAGCTAAACATCTCATCAAAAAGATACCAATTTTCGGCAGTACCAAAATATAATAAATTGTTTATCTGTTTTTCATTATGTGGCTTAATTTTACTAGGATCGAATAGGTCTATATCTGTAGCACAAGGTATCACATATACATCATTGGGTGAGACTTCAAAGTGATTGATTAAATAATTTTTTGCAGCATTAGTGAGTACCACCACAGCATCAGAATTAGTAATCCATAATTTTTCTTTTTTCTTAAAAAAATTATATACAGCTCTATATATAGGATTATTAAGTGACCATAAATGTCCATCTACACGTTCATCAGCCCAGAAGCCTCTCATATCAAAAATTATAGGAATATTATTTTTTTTAGCTATGCCAAACGCCATCATCATTGGGATATAGCTACGTACATGTATCGCTGATATATCAGGATTATATTTCAAAATTTTTCTAATTTTCTCTTTCCCTTTATCAATATCATAGAGGGTAGATAAAACTGCAGGAGTTTTAGTATAATCTTCTGGATACCAAATCCAGTTATTTTTTTCAATTTTTTCCCATATTTTATCTTCATTTGTAGCCAATCTTTCTTTTTTTTCAAAACTTAAAATATGGTAACTAATTCCGCTTTGTGATAATCTTTCTAAATATGATATTACCTGAGATTGAGATACTGGATCAGACAATCCATCGTATGTAACATATAAAATGGTTTTGCTATTTTGGTTCATAGTTTATGAGATTCTAAATAATAATTTAATATATATAAATTCCATATTCTACCTGCTAAATATTCAATATTTTCATGATAAAAATTTGAAATTAAACTATTTACAAAATTATAATTTATAAAATTATAAATAGAGCTTTGGTGATTAGTCAATGAAGTAGTAATATTATCTTTTAACTCATTATGGCACCAATTAGCTAACGGAATAGCGAACCCTTTTTTAGGTCTATCATATAGCTCTCTGGGTAGATAATCTGATAAAATGTCTTTTAGCATTATTTTTAATTGATTACCATGCATTTTATATTTTGCAGGTATAGACCATGCTAAATCTGCTAACTGTGTACTCAATAATGGTGGACGAAGTTCTAAAGTGTTTGCCATGCTAGCTCTATCTACTTTTACTAATAAATCATCGGGCAAATAATAGGTAAAATCGAACCATTCTTGCCTTAGAGTAGCATCATCAATATTTATATTTGAGAAATTTAATTGAAAATCCTGATTTAATAAATCTTTTAGCTGCCAACTAGTGAAATAGTTATTCTCAATTGAAAAAATATTAGAATGCAAATTATCTTTGATATCAAAAAACTGTCCCCAGCGATTAAATCTATGTGAAGGAATATTTTTGAATATAGCACTAGCAAATGGTTTTAGGATACTAACTACTGGATTTGTTAATCTTTTAGCCCATCTATACATACCGTAGCCCATAAATAATTCATCCCCACCATCACCAGATAGAGCTACTTTTACATAATTACTTGCAAAATCGCTAATAGCATGAGTAACTAAAAAGCTAGAATCTGCTAATGGTTCATCCATTTTTATCAAAACATTCTCTAAATTTTGAGTTAAAAAATCGTAATCAACCATTAGAGGCAAATATTCTATGCCAAGGAAATTAGCTATCTTTCTAGCATAATCTCCTTCATTAAAAATTTTAACTTTTTGCTCAATAGTAAATGCTGTTATTGGATTAGTTTGGTTTCTAGCAGCTATGCTAGCTACTAAACTGCTATCTATACCTCCAGATAGTAATACTCCAATCTTCACATCACTTACGAGTGCTCCTTTTACAGCTTTTTCTATAGCTTGTTTTACCTGCTCTCTAGCTTGGGAATACTTAATATTTTGATTTTTTATTACTTCGAAATAATGATATTGATGCAGCTCAAAATTATTATGTTTGACTTTAGCAAAATGGCCTGCAGGAAATTTTTTTACTTGCGAAAGTATAGTAAAAGGATGTGGTATATATCCCAAATGTAAGTAGTAAGCTACAGCCATCTCGTCAACAGATATATTAGGTAAAATTTCATAGAAAGCTTTTAATTCAGAAGCAAAACAAAAATAATTGTCAAATTTCGAAAAGTATAATGGTTTAATGCCAATGGGATCTCTAGCTAAAACTAATGATTGATCTATTTGGTCCCATATAGCTATACTAAACATACCATCTAGTTTATCAAAGACAGTTTCTCCTTCTATGGCGAAAAGCTCTAGTATCATCTCAGTATCAGAATAAGATCTTAATTGCCTAAATGATTCAGGATATTTATGAGAGAAATAATATTTGATATCATTATAATTGAATAATTCTCCATTATAAACAATAGTATATCTGCCATTTATAGATGTCATGGGCTGATTAGCATTTTCACTGAGATCGATAATAGACAATCGCTGATGTCCGAGAGTAATATTTGGACTTATAAAAAAATGATTAGCATCTTTGCCTCTATGAGCTAAACTATGAGTAAATGGATAAATTTTTTGTAAAAAATCATCATTTGCATTTGAGCAATATATACCAGCTATTCCACACATAAGACATTGCTTAGAAATATTAACTGCTTATCCATTTATCTAGATTAATAAGATTAGAATAATCTACTAGTGTACTATATTTGTCCCAAAAATCTTTATTAGGTCTATAGCCTTCATCATCATTAGAATATTCTTCTTTTATTCTCAATAAATAATACATAGGAGTGGGGCCTTTATATTTGATAGATATCTCTCCTCGATATTCTACCTCAAAAAAGTCTTTTAATAGTTCATATGTAGGAGCAGAGATATTAATTTTATTACTTTCACAAGTACTCTGCAATCGATTAGCCGTATTAACAGTATCACCCCAAATATCAAAAGCAAATTTTCTTTTTCCTACAACACCAGCTACTACTTCACCAGTATTAATACCGACACGTAGTTTCCATCTCTCATTTTCTGGATTAATTTTATAAAATTTTTGAATAAATTGCTGCATCTCTAATGCAGCCAATGCTGCATCTATCGCATGAGTTTGATTACGAATAGGTATGCCTCCTACACTCATATGTGAGTCTCCTATAGTTTTTAATTTTTCTAGTTTATTCCTCACACATATCTCATCGAATTTACCAAATATATAATCTAAATTATTAACAACTATTTCAGAATCTAATTGATCACTTAGCTGACTAAAAGAAGTAAAATCAGTAAAAATAACGGATACAGAAGAATAAAACTCGGCTTCTATTTTGCCTTTTTCTTTTAATTCATTTGCTATTTTCACTGGCAATATGTTTATCAGTAATTTATCAGCTTTTTCCTTTTCTTTTTCTAGTTGTAAAGTTTTTTGTATGGTTTCTTTATTTTTAGTAAGAGCATATTCCTCTAGGAGTTTATTTCTTCTCAATATTAATCTATTAGAAAAATATACGATACCATAAATAGCTAAAATACCTAAAATAACATAGAAAATATATGAACCCACCGTTCTATAGATTGGTACATTGATGTGTATGGGTATATTAACTAAGGTTGTGATTTGTTCATTCTCATCAATAGCTTTTATATGAAAAGTGTAGTTACCTGGCTTCAATTTATCATATTCTCTACGATGATGTGTGGTCCATTCAGACCAATCTCTATCATATCCTTCTAAATAAAAACTAAATTTTATGTTGTTTGTCATCTCTCTCTCTATGAGGTTAGTTCGCCACTCTATGCTGAGCTTATTAAGTGGATAAGGTATTTTTATGGTAGTATCTATCAGAGAGTAATTGTTTATCATATAGCTAGTATCTTTAGCATCTACATTTAATGTAGCATATAATCTCAATGGAGCTGATTTTTTAAATAATTTTTTTTGATTTAGTACAAAAATGCCGTCGTCTGTAGAAAATAGTATATTATCGTTAGGGCCTTTTTTAATAGACAAAACTTCTAATTCATGAAACAGTTGTAAAGTTTTTTTAGTAACATATTTACCATTTTCTCTCATCATTAAATAAATTGGTTTATTAGGTAATTGCTTAGATGAGGTCTGTAGCCAAATGGTGTCACCATAAATTTTCAAAATATTTATAAAATGTAATGAATCATAAAAATTCCTTAAAGCAGGTTCTGCTAATGTTATTTGATCGTTATTAGTGTTTAATCGCCAAATATTGTTTGGAGAATAAACCAATATACTATTTTGGTCTTTTTCTAATAAATAACCAGAAGAGAATGTTTTTTTTGTTGGCAAAGCTAATACTTGTATTTCTTGCAAATCATTAGAAGTAGTTATTTTAATAATTTTGGGCTCATCACAAGAAATATAATGAACATAAGAACTATCGGACTTCTTAAAATTAATATTCGAAAAAGTAATACCTACTGGTAATGGGCTAGATAATGTTTTTACAAATTTTTTATTTTTATAATAATAAATATTAAAAAAGTTTTCCGTAGTTGTAGTGAAGTATGTAGGCGAGGTTGTTACATTTATAGTACGAAAATTGCCAGTATCTATAGGTATAATGTTGTTTTTATAATCTAATGCATACAATCCTATATTAGATGCTACAATTACGAAACTATCTTTATCAAATTTTATTTTTTTTAGTTGCCAGCAGATATTATCTATTGATGTTGTTTTGAAATAATTTGTACTTTTATCTATTTCCTCTACAAATAAATTAGTCCATCCTCCAGCGATTAACTTATTATTAAAAAAAATTACATCTAAAATAGAAGACGTAAGCCCATGTACTTTTGATAATAACGTAAAAGGATTATGAGTATTTATTTTGGCTATTCCATAGTCCATTGCTAGCCATATATTTTCATTAGGATCCAATGCTATTTTATTATGCGTTAAACTAATAAGTTGTGAAGAATGATTAAGAATATATTGTAAATTAAAATCTAAATCATACACATAGGTGCCACCGAAATAAGTTGAGAAAATATAACTATCAGAAGATTTTTTAGCATCTAATATGCTATTTTGCAATAATTCTTTTTCAAAGGAGAAATCTATTTCTTCGATGTTTAATGTAGGTGATGCGATATTATCTATATTTAAAATGCCTTTATATATACCAGTTGCAGGGTCGATTATTAACAATGTATCATTGGCATATGGCAAAAACATTGATATTTGACTATTTAGAGGATAGTTTCCTTTGATATATAATAATTTAGAACCAGACAAAAGGTATAAACCTGTCTTTGGATTATAAAAAAAAGCTGAATTATTAAAATTAATAAGATTCCCTTTGACATTAGTAAAAAGCACATCTACTTTATCTTTTATTAATCTAACAACGCTATTATTATCTGATAGATAAATTCCATAATTTGTTTTAGCAGTACTCAAAAAATAGTCATTTGAAAAAGATAAATTTTTTGCATTATTAGTTAATGAGACATATTTATAAGTTTTAGGATTAGAAATTATAAAATACCCAAATTCATTTTTAGAACCCACATATATTCTGTCATCATCAATGACAATGCTAGCAATAGCATCATTAGTTGGCAAAAAATATTTATGCCAGTTGATACCATCGAAGCTCATCAGTCCATCACCATTTGCTAACCATAATATACCTGTACTATCAAAAGCAATATCCCAATTTTGAGAATAGCCATTATATTCATAAGGATAATAGTTTCTAATAAATGGCAAGCCCCATCTAGCTATACTCTGACTATATAATGAACTACTTAGCAATAAAAAACTTAAGCTTATTATTAAAAATAAATTAATGAATTTTATTTTTTTCAATTTAATTAAAGTTTTATTAAAAATTTTACACATAGAATGATTTAATTTTTTTAACCAACAACTCTTACTTCATCTCCCCGTCTCCCAGTCTCACATCACTTATCACCTATCACTCACCACTTATCACTTATCACTTATCACTTATCACTCACCACTTATCACTTATCACCTATCACTTATCACCTATCACCTATCACCTATCACCTATCACCTATCACCTATCACCTATCACTTATTCACCTAATCTCCCATTCTCCCCAGTCTCCTTTTCTCCCCATCACCATTTCTCCCACTCACCCCGTCTCCTAGCACACTTCATTAGTAACATTTCCATTTAAATAATTAATTAAATTTCTAATACCTATATCTGCTCGTCTCTCTAATGCTTCATTAGTATAATAGCCTATATGAGGAAGAGTAAACAAATTATCAATATGTAATAATGGGTATTGAGGATCTATGGGAGGATCATTTTCTAAAACATCAGTAGCCACAGCAGAAATTGTTTTATTTAGCAAAGCATCTTTCATAGCATTTTGATCTACTATCAAAGCTCTAGCTGTATTTATCAGTATAGCATCTTTTTTCATTAAACTAAATTCATCGTAGCTAATAAAATGTTTAGTTTCTGTTTTTAGAGGTATATGCAAGCTTATAATATCCGAATTTTCCAATAGAAATTCTTTGGTTACAAATATTACATCTTTTTCATCTGCATGGGCAGAACGAGTATAAACTATCACATTACAACCAAAGTATTTAGCATATTCTACCACTTTTTTACCAATATTCCCATAGCCTATTACTCCCCAAGTTTTGCCATAAAGTTCCCTTCCAGGAAGGTTTATTCTATCGCCCGCAGCTTTCAAAGATAAATATTGAGGTATAATTTGTCTCAAAAGCATTATAGCCATTGCGATTGTTAATTCAGCAACAGCTGTAGTGGAATATCCTGCAGCATTACTTATTTTTATATTATGAGCCTTGCAATATTCTATATCTACATGATCGTATCCAGTGAAAGTGATAGAAATATATTCTAGATTTTTAGCATTGCTTAATATGTCAGCATTCAGATGCAAAACTGCTATCATCAAATAATTAGCATCCTTTATCCTTTCTATTATTTGCTCTTTACTCGTTGGCTCATCAGCATAATATTTTACTACTACATCATAATGGGAGAGTTCATCTTTTAGTTGTTTAATTTGATTATCAGTTATTTCTATTGGATGTGGCATTACTAATGTTTTACTCATAAAAAATTATATCTATAAAAATAATTAGCAAATATAGGAGAAAAAAATTATTTAATAACAAAAATAATTAATTTAATATTTTTTAAATATTTTTGTAAAAAATTAAAACTTTAGTAATTCTAATTAAAAAATGAAACTTTTATTATTTACTTTATTAATCCTTTTAATTAGTAATCATTTTATATTTTCACAAAATGAAGATCCTATATGTGATAAGGTCAATTGTATAGGTAGTTGTGGTAAATTTCTAGATAAAAATGCAGATAATATTTGTGATTTTGGAATTGTTATATCACATACAGAAACAATCAATGATGAAGTAATAAAAGACACAGTAGAAAAAAAACAAAAAAGCTATAATAATGAGATAAACAATAGCAATAATACTACACATGATAATATTATAAATAAACAGATAATGAACTATCAAAACCATTTCGTTAGTATTCCTTCATTAAATTTAAATATAAAAAAACGACCTTATAATTTATTAGAAATTGGCATAATCACTTTGATTTTATATTCTTTCTCTTGGTTATTTACCAAATATCATTTAATAAGCAAAAGATTACACAAAAGAATATGGAATGTGTTATTGTTGATCAGTTTTATTATTTCATGTATTTTAGGGATTATTTTAATTATACAAATTAATTATGGTATATGGCCAGCATTAAGATTAGAGTTTTTATATTGGCATGTACAGGTAGGTATTGTAATGACTTTGGTAGGTTTATTTCATGCTTTATGGCATATTAACTATTTTAAAAAAATATTTTCAAGAATTCAATGAGATGAATAAAGTTTGCATTATATTACTTATTTTTTTAAATATTAATTTTTTATTAATAGCACAAGATACTGTACCTAAAGATTGTGTGAATATAGTACCAAATGGGAGCTTTGAAGGTGATGGCAAATCTACCTTGAAACCTTGGAAAAAAATTAATACTGCTGACTATTTTGTAAATAGCAAAAGTAAAAAAATGCAGGATGTAAATAAAATCAAATTTGATAAAAATTATATTCTACGTCCAGCTCGCACTGGCAACGCCTATGCAGGTTTGCGTTTATGGCCACAAAATTATAATGAATTTTTACAAGTGAGATTAAATAATACATTAGAAAGAGGTAAAATTTATTATTTTGAGGTATATATTACTCCCTCTAAATATTCTAATTGCTATGCTAAATCTTTTGGAGCTAGTTTTTATCCAAATGCACCCAATTATTTATCACCTAAAATATTA
>JASEGF010000080.1 GCA_030017935.1 Bacteroidales bacterium
CGAGATTCTCTTGCTTGCCCATAGAGATATACTCGTCTACATCTTCGATTATTTGTTTCATAATCCTAATATTTTTTACAAAGATATAAAAATTTTTAATTATATATCCAATATAAATTTATAAAAAATTATTTTTCATCCCATCCCTCTCATTCCACCCCCATTATCACCTATCCTTCGCCAATAACTTTTAAAAGCAACTCTTATCTCTCTTTAAAGCTAATTATTGTTATTCCATCGCCACCTCTATTATCTGCTTCATTTTCAAATTTAAGCAAATTTGAAAAGCCCTTTAAATATTCTCTAACAGCTTTCCTTAATATACCATAGCCTTTGCCATGTATAATATAAACTTTGGGAACTCCAATTAGTAGTGCTTGATCTAGATATTTATCTAGTTTATTAATAGCATTTTCTACGGAATCGCCTCGTATATCTAATGTTGTACTGAAATTTTCTGTTCTACTGACTATATTAACTTTGATTTTTTTAGTATCAGTTTCTAATTTTTGATCTAATGCTTCTACAGCATCTTCATTTATTTGTAAAATTTTATTGTCTGCTACTAAAGTCAATTGGTTTTCAGAGATTCTTATTATTTCTCCTATTTCGTCAGTTAATTTGATTTTTACCAGTTGACCTACATTATAAATTGTTTTTTTGTCTTCAGATATATCATTATCTATAAATAATTTATCTATTTTTTCATTAATAATATTTTTTTCAGATTCCAATTCTTTTCTGGCATTTTTAACTTTTTCTTTATCAGCATTAGATTCTCTGATTTCTCTTATAGTATTTTCGATGATTTTGTTGGATTTATCAAAAATTTCATCTATTTCATTTTTAGTCTTTTTAGCTAAGTAATTTTGTTTTTTCTTTTGAAATTCTATATTATCTTTATATTTTTTAATTAAATCAGTTACAAAGTTTTGCGCTATAGATAGTTGATTTTTTTGTTCTTCTAGTTTACGTTTTTCATTTTCTAAAAACACCAATAATTTTTCAGTTTCTATTCTATTATCGCCTAGTTGAGTTTTTGCTTTTTCTATGATATCTTCTGGCAAACCTACTTTATGAGCGATTTCTAGTGTAAAAGAATTGCCAGGAATACCTTGAGATAAGATAAAAGTGGGGCTAAATGTGTCATTATCAAAGAGCATAGCAGCATTTTGCATTTGAGAATATTTCATTGGCAAAAGCTTCAGATTATGAAAATGTGTAGTAATGATAGCGAAACTATTTTTTTCATATAATTTCTCTATGACAAGCTCTGCGATAGTACCACCCATTATAGGTTCAGTGCCTGTACCTAATTCATCCATAATAATCAATGATTTATCATCTGCATTTTCTATGATAAATTTCATATTTAGTAAATGGCTGGCATAGGTACTCAATTCATCTTCTATGGATTGATTATCTCCCATATCCATAAATATTTTATGAAACAAACCTATGATAGAACCTTCACCAGCAGTAATTGGTATTGCACATTGACTCATCCATTGTATTATTGCCACGGTTAGTAGCACTACAGATTTGCCACCTGCATTAGGACCACTAATGATTACAAATCTGTTTTCATTAGAAATAGTCAAATTCAATGGTACAATTTTTTTATTATGTTCTTTAAGTATATTATGTAAATAAGGATGGTAAGCATTTTTTAATATTATTTGAGTTACATCTGAGATTACTGGTATAGTAGCGTCATATTCTATACTCCATAAATATTTTGCTTTAATAACATCGAAATATGCTATTTCATCAATTATTTGTAGTAGTTTATCGATATGAGGAATTAATTCATCTGTAAAGGTTCTCAGTATACGATATATTTCTTTTTTTTCATCAATATATAGACGTTGCAGAGCAGCATTTAGTTCGAATACTTCTTGTGGTTCTACATAAATAGTTTGTCCCGTTGCAGATTCATCTATTATTATACCTTTGATAGTATCTTTAGCTTCTGGAGCTATTGGTATTACTAATCTATGATCGCGAATTGTAATATTAGCGTCGTCGGCTATGATACCTTGCTTTAGCCAATTTTTAGCAATTTCATTTATGCGTTTATCGATGTTTCGTTGCATGCTATCAATGCGGCGTCTGATAGATGCTAGCTCATTTGATGCATCATCTCTAATGAATCCTTCATATGACCATATGTTTTTTAATGCGTCCAATAATAGATCAGCTTCTTCGAATTTCACATGTTTAGATTTTAGCAGATGCATCTCTTTGCTGGATGTGATTTTATTTAGCTGTTTATAAATATTTAACAGTTGCAATAATGGATTTAACATCTCTGTATTAATAACAAAGCCTTCATGATAGATAATTTCTAGCTCATGGCGTATATCACCATCGATCTTAGTCGAAAAAATATTATTTGTTTGTATATAATTACTTATTACTTTTAATACTTCATATTCTTGATATATCTCGTCTATATCAGAGCTAGGTTTTATATTTTTAATAAGTTCTCTACCGTATTGTGATTCACAATAGGAAGATAATTTGTCAATTATAAAATCAAAATAAATTTTATTAGGTAAATCATCAGGATAATAAAACATTATTCACATTCTCCACATTAAATAGCTAAATTACAAATAAATTGTAAAATATTTTAAGCTAAATTGTAATTTAATATTGATATTTTGCTCAAATAGGGTTTTATTCTTTTTCAGATGAATCTATAGCTTGTCGTAGATATTTTGCTTTTTCTTCTAAATATTTAAGATCAGTTTTAGCATTATCAATTTTTTTGATATATTCTTGTAGTAGCAATTCAGCATTAGCAGAGGCTTTAAAGAAAGAAAGATTGTTTTCCCAGGTTTGAATATCTGCTTGCAATTTTTTCATTTGATTATTAATATTATATAGTTCACTTTTAGCTTCTTTGATGCCATTATTATTATGTAGAATATTTTCTAATCGTTGTTTAAATTCCTCATTACTTTCATTTATTCTTCCGCCCTTTAGTTGGTCAAAAAGTTGATTTATTTTTTGTCTAAAAGCATCTTGTATTCGTTGTCTGTCTTTATAGGGTACATTACCTATTTCATACCATTGACGTTGTATATTTTTTAGACGTTCTATATCTTCTTTAGGATTATTATTAAATTGGAATTCGTCTAGTTCTTTGAGTATAGCTTCTTTTTTTGATAAATTTTCAATTTCTTGAGTAGAGAGATTAGCGAAATACATTTCTTTATTAGCAAAGAATTGATCGCAGGCAGCTCTGAATCTACGCCATAGATATTCATTTTTTTCTGAAGGGATGAAACCAATTTTTTTCCATTCTTCTTGTAATTTTTGTATAGTTCGAGTATCTTGTTTCCAGTTATTACTATTTACCAAATTTTCGGCTTGTTTGACTATACTTAGTTTTTTATTATAATTTTCTTGCCATTCGGTTTTTAGAATTTCATAATATTCTTTTTTATCTTGATAAAATTTATCTACCAATGATTTGAATTCTTTCCAAATACTTTCATTATACTCTTGAGGTACAGGACCTATAGATCGCCATACATTGAATAAATCTTGAACTTCAGAAGTTTTTTTCTGCCATAGGTCGTGGGTAGTTATTTCTTCGGAAAGTATTTGTTTCATTTTATCTATAATGGCTTTTTTAGCTTCTAGATTACTTTCTCTACGTTGTTTTTGAGATTCTATGGAGCCACGGTAGTTTTCTTTAATTTTATCTAAAGCAGCTTGGAATCTTTCCCATATTTCATCTTTTTTATCTTTAGGTACAGGTCCTATTTGTTTCCATTGATCAAAAAGTTCATAAACTTGTCTATAAGCTTCTTTTGTAGAAATAGATTTATCCATTAGTAGAGACTCAGCTTTTTCGCAAAGTTCTATTTTAGCTTCTAAATTTTTTCGTTGATCTATTTCTATCATTTCTTTTAGTAGTTCAACTTTTTTATAAAATTGATCTACATAATGATTAAATCTCATCCATAGGTCATTAGCTTTGTTATGTGGTACAGCACCTATGGCTTTCCATTCTTCTTGTATTTTATTAAAATGATCAAAAGCTTCCTTTAGAGGAATTTCATTGTTGTCAATGATATTTTTTAATTGTTCGAGGATATCTAATTTTTTTTGATAATTATCTTCGAGAGATTGTAGATATTGATCTTTTAATAATTTTTTTCTATCTAAATATTTTTTCCAGAGTTTATCGAAAGTATCTTTTTTAGAATGTAGTAATTCGTCTTCTTTTTGTTTTTGTTCCTCATCGCTAATAGCAGATATATCTTTTAGTTCTTTCTCATAGATAGCTTGATGGAGATCATATAATCTGAGTACACGTGGTCTAATGTATGATAAATCATTATTTTCTAAAACTTTAGCAAATTCTTCATTTATTTGATCTAAATCTAAGTTTTCATATCTTTGTTTCTCAGCTTCATCTACTTCGAAATCTTCTTCTTCTTCGCTTACCTCTTCTATTTGGTATTTTAATTCTTTATTATCAGTATTTTCGATTTCAGCTTGAGGATTATTAACATCAGCATCATTATTCATCGATGGCTGGTCTTTCATTTCTTCATTACCCATGTTATTACCTTTTTTATAAAGTTTTTATACAAATTTAGGTTGCAAAATTAAAATAAAAATTCAAATTAATTAATATAAGTTTAATAAAATTTAATAAAATATTAGGATAAATGTTATTTAAATTTAAAATAGTATCATTATAGTTAGTGTAATTATTCTATTACCTTAAATTTATCACCAGTCTCTTGAATTATTCTTCTATACCATTCTTCGCCGTAGCCAGGCCATTCTACTTTAGGATTGCGTTCACCTGGTACTACATATTTCACATTACCATCCATATATTTGAGGAATAGAAATTTATAAAATTCTTTCCAATACATTACTAATCTATCAGCGTTATCTGCTGAGAATGTAGAAACATAATCAATAGCTTGATAAGGGCTCACTTCATGCAATTGCAATGCATAAGAATCAATTTCTTTAACTTTATTAATAAAAGCAGTTTCTAGAGAATCTTGTTTTTGCTCGATGTCTGGATGAATAATATTATAACGTGTATAAGCGAAATTAGCTACTTGATTAAAAACCCAGAAAGCTGCATCATCACTCCATTTCATCATTGCACCATTACCTTGAGCATAGCTATGAGGTACTTTTCTACTAGAAGAATATATAGGTGTATAAACGCAGCTAGCAGCATCATCTACACCAAACCAAATAATGCCACCGATCTCATCTGGTAACCAGCTACGACTTTGAGAAACAAAGCTAAAAGCTGTTTGTTGAGTAGCAGTAGCACGCTCATTAATATATCTTTGGCCATCGATTGTCCAATCTAGTGGTCTCCATCTATATGGCAATTGGAAAGGACCAGCACCAATATCAAAACGCATATCAAAAGGAGTTCCTTCTAAATGATCTCTCATAAAAAACATCATATCTTGGAGAGAAATTTTTCTATTAGGTTTTATGTAAAGTGGCATGCGATGCGAAAGATTTTTGCCACTAACATAATCGATATATTCATCCATGCCATCTGCTACCTGTCTAAACATACTCCAAACACGTATTTCACAAGTTCTAGCACCATCGAATGTCAAAGGATGATATGTATCTGAAAAGCTAAATTCTTCATCTTTGCCATTAAACCAGCCTTTTTTTCTAGCAAATTCTATGACATCTGATGAATAGATAACTTCTACTTTAGGGTCATACAATTTTTTCTCGAAATCTTTCTCTGTAATAGAAGTTTTACCATTAGCTAAAGTAAATTGTCTGATACGAGCTTGATTGGCATGTCCACTGATATAGCCATCAGGTATGCGTATAGCTACCCATACAGCACCTTTTTCACCTTCTCCTTTACCTATCATCTCCATTATCCATGCTTCGTTTTTATCTGCTATAGAGAATGATTCTCCTTCACTAGCATAGCCATATTCAGCGACTAACTCAGCCATTACACGTATAGCCTCACGAGCGCTCTTGGATCTTTGTAGAGCTATATACATCAAGCTGCCATAATCTACAATAGCACCGCTCTGAGTAGATAATTCTTTTCTACCACCAAAAGTGGATTCACCAATAGCTACCTGGTATTCATTCATATTACCAATTACATTGTAAGTTTTTTTAGCTTGTTTGATTTTACCTAAATATTTACCAGTATCCCATTCATAAACATCTAACATAGTTCCATCAGGATATACTGCTGCTGGAGAGTAATATAAATCGCCATAATGTACATGGCTATCAGCTGAATATGTTATCATCACTGAGCCATCTGCACTGGCTCCTTTAGTAACAATAAAATTAGTACATGCAAATGAGCTATATGCACTAACAATCAATAACAATAATGTTAATAACAAAAATTTCTTTTTCATAACTGTGTTTTTTAATTTTTAATAATTTTAATTGTTTTATTTATGTTTTTATCTTTTAATTGTACAATGTAAATGCCACTTGGATAATTCTGAAAGTCTATTCTATAAATATTATTATTTATTATACCATTATAAATTTCATTTCCTAATAAATCGTAAATATTTACTTGTGAATTAATAGGAGCTTTTAAATATAAAAAATCACTAACTGGATTAGGATAAATCTGTGTAATATCTGAATGGTTATCATACAAACCACCAGTAGTAGAAATAGACACAGCATCTATAGAGCCTTCGGCTCCATCACGCCCATAATATACAAAAGCCAACTTCAAATCACTGTTACCAACGTAATTGGTTAAGTCTACTTGAGCATTTACCCATTCCCAGCTAGACCAAGAAGATGTATCTGTACTCATTTCACTCCAAATAGTGTCTGTGAAATTTATTCCATCAGCAGCTGCTATTACATATAGATCATAATTATCATAAGGTTTTATTCCCCAATATTTAGACATTTGAAAGTAAAAGTTCAAAATTGCAGTCTGATAGCCAACCAGATTTATAGATTTTGTTATTAACCATTCATTTTGCCATTTTGATGTATCTTGCTCATCATACAATACATGAACAAAATACTGACCATCCAGAGGGAAACTACTAGCTTTTTCCCAAGTAAATGAGCTATCATTTATTATTTGTGTCCAATCAACTGGAGGAAAATCAGTTCCTTCGAAGCTTTCCCAAAATATCATAGCATCTCTGAAATTCATATAATGATATTGTTCATTATTGCTAAGATTTCTTTTAGATTGAGCTGAAAGCAATATGACAAAGCAAACAAATAGTATTGAAATTAATATTTTTTTCATTGAAAAATGGTTTTATTCTGGCAAAGATAAAAAATATTTTTCAAAAAAAATAAGAAAATAATGAAATGAATTTTTTTATTTTCTTTTGTAAAAAAAATACGAAAAAATTATTGGCTGAATTAAAAATTTTCTTAATGAGAGGTAATGTGGTAGATATGGCAGTGGGTATAATAATAGGAGCTGCTTTTGGCAAAGTAGTATCTTCATTTGTAAATGATGTTCTCATGCCACCAATATCTATATTAATAGGTAATACTAATTTTTCGGATCTTAATATTGTGCTAAAACAAGCTGTGATAGAAGGATCTACAGTGATATCACCTGCTATTACTTGGAATTATGGTAATTTTATTCAAACTATTATAGATTTTATAATAGTAGGCACTGCAGTCTTTTTTGTAATCAAAGCCATGAATCAGCTTAGTCATAAAAAAGAAGAAGCACCTGCAAAGACACCAGAACCAACCAATGAAGAAAAATTATTGTCAGAAATTAGAGATTTATTGAAAAAAGATAAATAAATTTTTTATTTATTTACATGGTCCTTTAGTGAAATGAGTGATACCAAGGCTTGCAGCAACGCACTCATTAGAATATGTAACTCCATCACAACCGCAAACGGGATCATAATTTTGTGGACAAATACCAGAATGCCTTTTTTCTAATCTCCTGTCATAACAATCATCTTTACTACAACTAATAAATAATGTAAATGTTATTAAAATAATTGAAATTAAATGTTTTAGCATGGCAATTTATTTAATATAACGATACCAATTTATTAATTATTATAGATTGAATTATGCGGTTTATTAATAGCTAAATTATTACTATGAATGTACCAGTAATAACAATATTCATTATAAGTATCATTGATTTTTAATAAATTTCTATTTAATTTACTTTTCTTTGTCAACTACACAAAGAAAAGTAACAAAATAAAAGTCTCAGCTGGGGAAATGCGGTATTGCTAGAGCTTACTAATTATTATAAAGGTATTCTTTTACTATAAAAAGCCGAAAAAGACTTTACTATCTAAACGCTTATTTAAAATAATTTATTTACAAAATCCCAATTTAATATATGCCAGAAATCTTTCACATAGTCTGGTCGTCTATTTTGTTTGTCTAAATAATAAGCATGCTCCCATACATCGATGGTTAAAATTGGCGTTAATCCATTTTTTATAGGATTTTCTGCATTAGATGTTTGATTGATGTATAGCTTGCCAAATTCATCTTTGCAAAGCCATGCCCATCCAGAGCCGAAAAGTGTAACTGCTGCATTAGAAAATTGTTCTTTGAAATTATCTAAACTACCAAATTGAGCTTCTATAGCTTTTAATAATTTATCAGAAGGTTTAGTAGTGTCGGGTTTATTTAAACAATTCCAATAGAAAGTATGGTTCCACACTTGTGCTCCATTATTAAAAATACCTCCCGTAGCTTTTTT
>JASEGF010000081.1 GCA_030017935.1 Bacteroidales bacterium
TTGTTTTTCTGTGTCACTATAGCAATAAATAGTTTTTTGTTTATTTCTCACTCTAAATAATGGTGTTTGTAATACATATAGATGTCCAGCTTTTATTAAATCTGGATAAAACTTTAAGAAAAACGTAAGAAGAAGTAATCTGATATGTTTACCATCCTCATCGGCATCAGTAGCTATTATCACATTATTATATCTTAAATTGTCAAGTCCATTATCAATATTAAGAGCAGCTATCAGAAGAGCAAATTCTTCATTAGCAAAAATAGATTTTTTGGCAGCTTTATGAACATTTAGAGGTTTCCCTTTTAAGCTAAAAACTGCTTGAATATTAGCATCACGAGCTTTAGTAATGCTACCACTAGCAGAGTCTCCTTCTGTAATGAAAATAGAAGTTTCTAGTCTACGTTCATGATTTGTATTAAAATGTATTTTACAATCACGTAATTTTTTGTTATGCAAACTAGCTTTTTTCAGCACTTCACGAGATACTTTTTTTATATTATTAATGTCTTTTCTTTGTTTTTCGTTAAAAAGTATTTTTTCTTGAATAGCTTTTGCAATATCAGGACGGCGATGTAGTTCATTATCTAAATTTTTCTTTAGCACCTCTCCTATATATGATCTAATAGATTTGCCATTAGGTACCATATACATTGAACCTAGTTTGGTTTTAGTTTGTGATTCAAAAACTGGTTCATGAATTCTAATGGAGAGAGTAGTTAAAAGTCCATTACGTATATCTGATGCATCATAGTTTTTATTATAGAAATTCCTAATAGTTTCTACATAAGCTTCTCTGAAAGCTTGTACATGTGTGCCGCCTTGTACAGTATATTGCCCATTAACATATGAAAAAGTTTCTTCATTAGCATCACCCATAGCATAAGTGAAAGCAAATTCGAAATCTTCGTCCTCAATATGAATGATATCAAACATTACCTCACTAGAAATTCTTTTTTGTAATAAGTCTATAATTCCATTTTCACTGTAAAATTCTTTGTCATTATAAATTATTTTCAATTTTTTATTAAGGCAAACGTAGTTCCATAGCATATCTTCGATAAACTCATCATGGAATTCATATTGTCCAAAAATTTCTTCATCAGGTATAAATTGCACTAAAGTACCATTAGCCTCATCAGAATCAAAATTTCTAGTAGTTTGCAAAACACCTTTAGAAAATATAGCTTCTACAGCTTTATGCTCTCTATATGATACAACTCTATAATATTGAGAAAGAGCATTTACAGCTTTAGCTCCGACTCCATTGAGGCCAACAGTTTTTTTGAAAGCTACACTATCATATTTAGCACCTGTATTAATTTTAGATACTACATCTACAACTTTACCTAGTGGTATTCCTCTACCATAATCTCTCACACTAACTAAATTATCTTTGAGCGAAATTTCTATCTTGCTATATTTCACCATTAGAAATTCATCAATAGAATTATCAATAGTTTCTTTTAATAAAACATAGATACCATCATCTCTAGAGCTGCCATTGCCTACTTTTCCTATATACATGCCTGGGCGCACACGTACATGTTCGTTCCACGATAAAGATATTATGTGTTCTTCAGTATATTTAGCATTCATTTTTATATTTAGTTTATATTTATTACAAAATTACTAAAATTTATTGAAGCTAATTGCATTTAACCATTATAAAATTTAGAAAAATTTTAATAAAATAATATCTTCATATAATTGTGTTTAACAAATAATTTTTGGGAAAATATATTAATTGATCTCTTAACAAAATTAAATAGAAGGTGTAAAGTGCATGAATATTAGGATTTAATTGTAAACAAAGACACCATGTTTTGAGTCAATAACTATTTCAGTAGTATCATTATTTTCTACATAGCCTATTTGTTTGGCTTTCACATTATATTTCCCACTAATAGCTATAATTTCACTTGCTAGATCTGCTGGCACATACAATTCTAAACGATGTCCCATATTAAAAATCTCATACATTTGCATCCAATCAATATTTGCTGAAGTTTTAATCATTTCAAACAATGCAGGGACAGAAAATAAATTATTTTTTATTATTCTCAAATTATTAATAAATCTTTTTACTTTAATTTGTCCACCACCAGTGCAATGAATAATGCCATGAATATCATTACAGTAATATTGAAAAATTTCTTTCATAATAGGTAGGTAGGTTTTAGTAGGGCTCAGAATAAATTTGCCCATATCTAATCCAGCAATAGGAGACTCATCAGTTAATAAATAATTTCCACAATATATCAAATCATTTTCAGTATTGTTATCAAAAGATTCAGGATACAGATTTTTATAAATATTATTTAATAAAGTATGTCTAGCCAGGGTGAGTCCATTGCTGCCAATACCACTATTAGGCATATCTTCCCAATGAGCTTGGGCAGTAGATTCTAATCCTATTATCACATCACCACTTTGAATATTTTTATTATCTATATAATGATTTTCAGAAATAAATGAAGCAGCCACAGCATCTAATGTTAATGTTTTAGTTAAATCACCAATGTCAGCAGTTTCTCCACCAGTAAGCATAATATCTATATTATACTCAGACATTTTATTTGTGAATTTTTCAAAACCTTGTATTATAGCAGATATTACATCTTGATTTATCAAATTTCTATTCCTCCCAATGATATTTGTTAAATAGAATGGACCAGTGCTGCCAATGCATAAGATATCATCAGTATTCATCACTATAGCATCTATTGCTAAATTTTCCCATACAGATAGATCACCTGTTTCCTTATAATAAATATATGCTAAAGCAGATTTAGTACCAGCTCCATCTGCATGTAGAGCGATTAATTGTTTATCAAAAGGTGAAGGGAATAAATTGCAAAAAGTAGTTGTAGATATGCCATGAGATAAATTTTTTATAGCATTAAAAACATCTTGTTTTTGGCTAGAAGCTCCATATCTATCATAAGCATTGTAGATTTTATTCATAAATAAATATTTTTTACAAAATTACAAATAAACAAAATAAAAAAGGGTTCTATAAAGTTTACTGTGGGTTAATTATTTTACCACAAAGGACACCAAGATATTACACAAAGTTCACAAAGTGCCATTATTTAATAAATAGCATTAAAGTTTATAATTTTCTTTCATTTTTTCTCTGTGTTATTTGTGCATTCTTTGATAACTTTGTAGTTAATATTCAACTGTCCAATAATTAATAAAATATAAAATTACTTTTTTTAATATTTACCTACTCAAAACGTTATAGAACCATAAAAAAGGAGGTAATATGAATTACCTCCTTTTTTTAAAAGAATTATTTTAAATTTTATTTATTAACATCTTTAATAATTTCTATTTGTACTGGTTTATTTTGTTCACCTGTGGGTACATAATCTTCACGAATAATTTGGAAAGTAGTTCGTCTATTTAATTGATGTGCAGCCTCTCGTTCATCTTCTGTTTTTAGTGAATTTATGTAATCTTCTGTTAATACAGTTCCTTTTGGGAAAGTATATTCTTTGTTGTTTATTATGACAGTTTTATCACTTTCTAATACTCTAGGTACTCTCTCACCAAAACCTTTAGGTATTAATCTATCTGCTTCTATTCCTTTAGATATCAGATAATCAACTACAGCCTTAGCACGTTTGAATGAAAGACTATCATTATATTCTAAAGATCCACGCAAGTCAGTATGTGAGCCTAACTCTATCACAATTTTAGGATTATCTTTTAAAATTTCTACTAATCCATTTAAGCTATCTTGATATTGTGGTTTTAGTTGCCAATCATCGAAATCATATAAAATATCAGGTAGTACAATAGGTTTTTTAGGTATAGGAGCTAGATAAAAATCATGAACTAAATCTTTACTTCGGTCTAATCCGACAGTTGTTTCAATACCTTTTTCGTTAAAATAACCTTCTTTAGAAACATAAATTTGATAAGTATTATTTTCAAAAATTTGAGTTTTATCAAACATATAAAAACCTTTATCATTAGTAGAATCAATATAAATATTACCATCAGAACCTTCTACTCTAATAGCTGCTCCAGATATTGGTAATTTTGTACTATCATCATATACTATACCACTGATCGAAAAATAAATAGGAGGTAATTTAAATGAATAAATGTCATCCATTGAAGATAAGTTTCTATTACTTGAGAAAAATCCCATTTCTCTAGCTCCTTCAGTACGTAGAGTTGTAGGATCATCTACAAATATAATGTGGAAATCATCCTGAGAAGAATTTAAAGGGTATCGTAGATTTTCAGGTGCTGTCCATTGTCCATCAATATATTCTGAACGATATAAATCTAAGCCTCCCATACCTGGATGACCATCAGATGAGAAATATAAATATACTTTATTATTAATATATCTCAAAGTAGGGAATAGTTCATTGCCAGCAGTATTAATTACAGAACCTAAATTAACTGGTTGGCCAAAATCTTGATTTTTCTTTGTTTTTGTAGCCATCCATAAGTCTCTTCCACCAAAACCACCTGGCATATTGCTAGAAAATATTATCATCATTTCATCACTAGACAAAGCTGGATGACCAACTGTAACACTAGAATCAGTTGTGAACGGTATTAGTACAGGCTCAGACCAGGTACGACCACGTTTCATCGTGGTATAGATACTACAACCCAAAATTTTCTTTTTTTCTACCTTACATTTGGTAAAATAAAAAGTGTTAAATTTACTATTGAAACAACCTACTCCCTCATTATGCTGAGTGTTTAAAATACCTTGATCATCAGCAGTTACTGGTGCTGACCAATTGCCTTTTTTATCTTTTTCAGCAGTGAAAAAATCTGTAAATGGTAAGCCTGTCCCTTCATCTACTCCTTTGCCGACGACACCATCTCTATTTGTAGTAAATATTATAGATCTATATTTTTTATCTGCCCATACAGGAGCAAAATCTTGATTTCTGGAATTTAGTTTCCTCTCACTAATGACCTCATGCAGAGTAGGATTATCCATCCAAGCTTTTGACAATTTACATGATTCTATTTTTATATCAACTACGGTATCATTAGGCACTAATTGCTTATATTGTTCAAAATTAGCCAAGGCATCTTCGTAATTTGTTAATGTCATATTTACTAAACCCGTATACCAAAAAACTTCTGGTTCAGGATATTGTGCTCTAATAACACGATTAAAATATGATAACGCTTTTCTAGCATCTCCCATATAATAATAGCATAAACCTACTCTATACAATATCCTATTTTTTTCTAACTTGTTCTCTACTTTGGGATACGCTTTTAAATATAACTGTGAAGCACTATAATATTGACTTAATTCATATTTTTCATCTGCTTCTGCTACTAAATTTTTTTGCCCAAAGGCAAAAATCCCAGTAAGAAATATTAAGATAAATGTGATTAAAATACTTTTATTCTGCATATGTAATTTTTTTTGCTAAGTTAATAAATTTTTTAATAATGAAATAATATTTGAAAAATTTTTTCAAATATTAACAATATTCATTTTGCAAATTTATAAAAATAATATGATTTTTATTATTTTTTTGTAAAATATTAAAACAATTTTATAATTTAGCAAATTGAAAATTTTAGATTAAGATGAAAGAACATTTTAAAATAAAAAAGGGACTGGATATTCCTTTAGAAGGTGTAGCTCCATTAAAAGACTTACCCAATATTTCAAGTGATAAGTATGCTATTTTACCACCAGATTTTAGACTTTTAACGCCGAGATTACTCGTACAAGAAGGGGATGATATATTAGCTGGAGAACCAATAATTCAAAATAAATTAAATGAAAATATTTTCATTACATCTCCTATAAGTGGTAAAGTAACTGCTATCATAAGAGGAGAAAAAAGAATACTAAAACAAATAATTATTACACCTAAATTCCCACAAGAGTATAAAATTTTTAATATTCCAACCACATTAGATAGAGATAATATTATTAAACTTTTACTAGAATCAGGCCTTTGGGTAAATATAAAGCAACGTCCCTATGGTATCATAGCTAATCCATCAGATACACCAAAAGCTATTTATATTTCTGCCTTTGATAGTTCTCCATTAGCTCCAGATCCAGATTATTTAATCAAGGGTGAAGAAAAAAATTTTCAAAAAGGTATTGATATTATAAAAAAATTAACTTCTGGACCTATTTATTTAAATATTTCTTCATCACGTAATAAATCTGACTTTTACAAAAATATTAAAAATGTAGAGTTACATTATTTCGAAGGACCACACCCTGTAGGTAATGTTAGCGTACAAATTTCTAGAATTAGTCCAATAAATAAAGGTGATATTTATTGGTATTTATATCCACAAGATGTAATTTTTATCGGTAGATTATTCCAAAATGGGAAATTAGATTTGCATAGAAAAATAGTATTAACTGGAAGCGAACTCACTGATCGTGGCTATATTACAACATTACCTGGCATTTCTATGCAAGCATTACTCAATAATAGATTAAAACAAAATAATGTACGTGTGATTAGTGGTAATGCATTGACAGGCACTAATGCAGGATTAGATGGATTTCTCAGCTATTATGACAATCAGATTACAGTGATACCAGAAGGAAATTATTACGATTTCTTTGGATGGGTAGCACCTAAATTTACAAAATATAGTCCTTCTCGAATGATTATGAATTGGCTCATCAGAAGTAAGAAGAAAAAATATGTTTTAGATACTAATATGCACGGCGAAGAGCGACCTTTTGTACTCAGCGATCAATATGATAAATACTTTCCTTTTGATATCTATCCCGTGTATTTACTAAAAGCTATACTTAGCGAAAATATTGAGCAAATGGAAAACCTGGGAATTTACGAAATTGTAGAAGAAGACTTTGCACTACCAGAGTATGCTTGCGTGTCTAAAATCAATTTACAAGAAATAGTAAGGAAAGGTATAGACCTAATGATAAAAGAAACTACTTAATAATTAAAAAAATAAATATTGATATGAATTGGTTAAGGTCATTTTTAGACAAAATAAAGCCAAATTTCGAAAAAGGAGGTAAACTTTACTTTCTTCATTCCACGTTTGAGGCTTTTGAAGTCTTTTTTTTCGTACCAAATAAAGTTACTGAAAAAGGATCTCACATAAGAGATTATGTAGATTTGAAACGATTGATGACACATGTACTAATAGCTCTAGCTCCAATTGTTTTGTTTGGCATGTTTAATGTAGGACTTCAGCATTTCAGACTGCAATTAGGGTTAGATGTAGATGCATGGGGGCAAGTTGTTAAAGAAATTGGTTTTTGGCGAATATTTTGGTATGGATTTTTACATATATTGCCAATAATAGTTGTAAGTTATGTTAGTGGACTTGCAGTGGAATTTGCCTCAGCACAAATAAGACATCATCAGGTGAATGAAGGTTTTCTAGTAACAGGCATGCTAATAGCATTAATAGTACCTCCCACAATACCATTATGGATGCTGTCAGTTGCGACAATCTTTGCTGTAATATTTGGTAAAGAAGTATTTGGTGGCACAGGGATGAATTTTCTAAATCCAGCATTGCTGACAAGAGCCTTTTTATTTTTTGCTTATCCTGCTAGTATGAGTGGTGATGCTATATGGGTAGCGAGCAAAGGATTGGATGTCATTAGTGGACCTACACCATTGGCTTTAGCTGCTCAAAATCAATTCGTTCAAGCTCCTTCTTTACTCACAATGTCTCTAGGATTCATTCCAGGCTCTATAGGAGAAACCTCTAAAATATTAATAATTTTAGCAGCTATATATTTGATATTCACAGGTGTAGCTAATTTAAGAGTTATGATTAGTGCCTTAGTAGGTGCTGCTGCTATGGGAATAATTTTTAATCTATGGGGAGCTAACGAATATATGCAAATTCCATTTTATTATCATTTCTTTATTGGTGGTTTTTTATTTGGTGCAATATTTATGGCTACAGATCCCGTAACCTCTGCTCAAACTCCAACAGGCAAAATTTATTATGGTTTATTAATTGGTATATTCTGCGTACTAATACGAGTTGTAAATCCAGCTTATCCAGAGGGAGCGATGCTTGCTATATTATTAATGAATGTTTTTGCTCCATTAATTGATCATTTAGTAGTGCAACAAAATATTAATCGTCGTAAAAAAAGGGCTTTATTATCTCAAACAATTAAATCATAATATTATGGCTAAATTTACAAATAGATATATAATTATATATTCAATAATAATGATAGCAATAGTTGCCATATTATTGACTTTAGGTGCTACTGCCTTGAAACCTTTGCAAGATAAAAATAAAAAAAATGAAAAAATAGGCTATATACTTAGAGCATCTGGACAAAATTTTGATGCAAAAAATGCTGAAGATACATATAAACAATTATTAATAAAAGAAATAGCTATTAATGAAAAAGGAGAGGTAATATCAGAATTTGATTATAATAATGGTCTGAAAGGGAATATTAGGCCTTTTGATATTGACATAAATGGTGAAGTGAAAAAATTCAAAGCAAGTGATTCATACATTTTGCCAATATACCTAATCAAAAATGAAAAAGATACACTCACTGTTATTCCTTTTTATGGTATGGGTTTGTGGAGTGCTATATGGGGATATGTAGCTTTAGAAAATGATTTAAATACTATTCATGGTGCTGTTTTTGATCATAAAGTTGAAACTCCAGGCCTTG
>JASEGF010000082.1 GCA_030017935.1 Bacteroidales bacterium
GTTTTAATAAATTGTTTATATAATGCTTATAGATAATGGTTTTAAAGAAAATTAAATATTAATAATATCATTATCTAATTTAAACATATATTTTAATTAAGAATAAACGAATACATAAAAAATGAAATATTACTTTTTTTTAAATCCTGTTTAATTACATTTATTTGTAAAAAAAATTATATTTTAGCAAAAAATTTCATATTATGATATTAAAGTATTTGCCAGAACGTACCAAAAAAATACGTAAAACAGGTATAACCATGGTTATGGATAAAGGTCTTTCACCTATTGAGGCAGAGGGTTTAATGCAATCTGCTTCTGATCTTATTGATTTTGTTAAATTAGGATTTGGTACCTCTATAGTTACTCAAAATCTTGAAAGAAAAATTCAAATTTACAAAGAAGCGGGTGTTAAAGTTTATTTCGGTGGTACCTTATTTGAGGCTTTTATAGTGAGAAAACAATTCTCTGATTATATTAAATGGGTGAAAAAATTTAAAATTGATACTGTAGAAGTATCTGACGGTAGCATAGAGCTTGATCATGAAAAAAAATGCGAATATATTAATATTTTAGCTAAAGATTACTTAGTCTTATCTGAAGTTGGAAGCAAAGATGAAACTATCATTGTAAGGCCAAACCTTTGGGTAAAGGATATGAAAGAAGAACTAGAAGCGGGCTCATCATATATAATAGGTGAGGCACGTGAAGCTGGTAATGTCGGCATCTACACCAAAGGTGGGAATGCTCGCGTTCTATTAATTGAAAAAATAAAAAAAGAATTACCTGCTGATAAAATTATTTTCGAAGCTCCACAAAAAAATCAACAAATATTTTTTATTAAAGAATTTGGCTCTAATGTGAATCTAGGTAATATAGCTTACCAAGATGTAATCGCACTAGAGACTCTTCGTCTAGGGCTGCGTGGTGATACTTTTTTTAATTTCTTCCCAGAAGAATTCGAAGAATATAGACCTAAATAATTTTTAATAGACTCATTTAGCTAATAAATTTGTTTAATTAACTATCTAATTTTTATAATGAAAATTAAAAATAATGTTTCTCTACGAGATAAACATACTTTCCATTGTGAATGCTATGCAGAGACTTTCATTGATATTGATGAAGAAGATGATTTGATTCTGTTAGATCGCAATTTTTCTGAAATTTACCAGAAAGCATTTTTTATTGGCGAAGGTAGCGATATTTTAATCACAAAAAATTCTTTACCACTCGTAATTCATTGTAATATTGATTTTATTAAAATAGTAGAAGAGGATTTAAATAAAGTAATTGTATGTGCAGGTGGTGGCACTAAATGGGATGACTTAGTAGATTATTGCGTTAATAATAACTGGTGGGGAGTAGAAAATTTATCAGGCATTCCATCCAGTTGTGCAGTGGCACCTATTCAAAATATAGGCGCTTATGGTGCAGAATTTGCTGAAGTTGCTTATAGAATTTATGGTTATAATTTCAAAACTCATATATTTGAAATATTTACTCCTAATGATTTGTCTTTTAGTTACAGAAAAAGCAAGTTACAACAGATGCCAGAAATATTTGTTACTAAAATTGAAATTTTATTAAATAAAAATCCACAACCAAACCTATCATATAAAGATCTAAAAAATAAGTTTCTGGATAAAAATCCTTCTCTACAAGAAATTAGAAATACTGTATTAGAAATAAGAGACAATAAAATTCCTCAACCTGATAAAATAGGTAATGCAGGTTCATTTTTCAAAAATCCCATATGCTCTAAAAATGAATTAGAAATTTTAACCAAAAAATTCCCTGATATATGTTTTTTCCAATATTTAGATGATAAATTTAAAATATCTGCTGCATGGTTGATAGAAAAAGCTGGGTGGAAAGGATACAGAGAAGGAGATGCTGGCGTCTCTACTTCTCATTCATTGATACTTGTTAATTACGGTAATGCTACTGGCCAAGACATTTTAAATCTTGCAAATAAAATTATAGATTCTGTTAAAAATATCTTTGATATAAAATTAGAACTAGAGGTAAAAATTTTATAAGTAGCACAATAATTAAGTATGAATCAACAAATGTAAATAAAATTCTTATCTGATATTTATCACATAAACTTTAATTTTTAATTTGTTTTTATAATTTTGTAATTAAAAATATATGAAAATTATGAATATAATTACATTACTGCCATTGATATGGTTGTTGACATTCTGCTCACCCAACAATAATCAATCTAAAGATGTTGATAAAAATACTGAAACTATTCAAAATGATAATACACAAAAAACTTATGATATACAAGTTAATAACTCTTCTACCAGTAATAAACCTACTGGAAATGTAGAATATTTGAGTACTGAAGATTTTATTAATAAAGTGTTTGATTATCGTAATAGTACTGCATGGAATTACAAAGGTAAAGTGCATTGTATCATAGATTTTTATGCAGATTGGTGTGGACCTTGCAAAAGAGTTGCTCCTATTATGGAGCAATTAGCTCAAGATTATTCTAAAGATATTCAATTTTACAAAGTAGATACTGATAAAGAGCAAGAGCTAGCTCGAGTTTTTGGAATAAAATCTATTCCTACAATAATGTTTTGTCCTCTTAATGGTGATCCAGTGATAGCTATAGGTGCTTATCCTAAAGAAGAATATCAAAAAATGATTTCACAAGTTATTTATAAACAATAAATCCTAATAAATTATGATTGAACATTTGACAGCAGAAACTTTTAAAGAAAAAGTTTTTGATTATGTAAACGAAAAAGAATGGAAATACAAAGGTGATAAACCTGCTATTATTGATTTCTATGCAGATTGGTGTTCTCCATGCAAAATGCTTGCACCTATTTTAGAAGAAATAGATGCTGAGTATAATGATAAAATTCAAATTTACAAAATAAATACTGAAGAAGAGCAAGAGCTTTCATATGCTTTTGGTATTCAAAGTATTCCGAGTATTTTATTTATCCCTTTGGATGATCAACCTCGTATGGCCGTTGGTGCTTTACCTAAAAATAATCTTGAAGAAATAATTAAAGATGTTTTAAAAGTAGAAAAATAAGAAAAAGATAATTTTATTTTTTTCAAAAACTAACTTGGATACCAGGACCTACTAAAAAGAAAAATTTATTTTCTGACAAAAAATATCCTCCTCCCATATAAAGTGGAAAATTAAGTTTTCGGTCTTTAGTAGTAGGATATAAACTCACTAAGGCTACTAAACTCATATCTCTATTTATATTTTGACTAGAAAAATTAAAAGCATTGAGGGCTATAAAACCAAAACCTAATTTCACTGGTATTAATTTCGCATATCTGTGTTGCTGATAAAAGCTAAATTGAGCAATCATTGCCATACTGATACCACTCAGATTAGATATTTGACTAGAATTTGGTATAATAGTCAATAATCCCGCAGGGAATGATACTTCTATATCGAAACTCATTCTACGTTCATTAATTAATTCTATTACCTTGGGTGGTATTTGATATGGATATTTGTCTGCTTTATGTCTAATAGTTATTATGATTCTAGTCCATGGATCTAAAGAATATGTTTTTTTAATTAAAATTTCATTTAAAGAAAGTTCTAATGTGGAGCAATCATTTTTATTATAAAATTGATATCGTATAGAATTGCTGTCTGGACAAAGAGTATACTCCTGCCATGGCGTCAGCTCTATAACTTCTCCACGTAAACCAACTATTTTTATTTCTATCTCTAAATATTGTTTACCGTATAGATTAATACCTTCATCTATGTTAGAAGGGTTGCCTTTAATAACAATGTTTTTGATAGACTTATTATAAAATATAGGCGTCAATATTTCATTTAGATTAATGAATCCTTCACCATAGTCTATACTTAAAAAATCATAATCCCTTGGATTTTGATGCTCTATAACATTCAAATAAAATCCAGTAGGATTATTATAATTTAATATTTCTATTCGTGGAATATAAATATTATATGGTATATCCAATCTATATTCCATCGTGTTCGACGAAATAAAAATTGTATCAATATTTAATGGGTCTATACCTTTAAATATTAAATTTGTTTTATGTAGACTTTGCCCTTCTAATTTTACTATTACCTTATCCCCAGGTTTTACATTAGGTTGATTAGTCCAAGTTTTACCATCCTGAGATATACTCAAAGTTTTAAAAATAGTTTTTGGCAAAACAGTGAAATTAGTTATAAACTTTGGCTCATCTCCTTCTTTAATATATAAAACACCATTATCTATAGAATGTATATTATAAACATTTAGATTGCATAAAATTTTATTACCAGATATGGATTTTAGTGTATATAATTCTGCTATCAATGTGCCTTTATCTTCTTTGTCTTCTATTCTATATGTTTTATTCATTTTCAATATTCTATTATTGTCAATTTGAACCTCATAGCTATTTTCGTTAATTATATCCTGTAGTATAAATTCTGTAGGGCTAATATTGAGATATGCTAACCTACCAGGTTTAACATTAAAAAAAGGTGTGGAGAAAGAATAATTATAAACGAATTGTTTGTTTTCTAGTATAGGTTTATACAGAGAAATATCTATCTTAAATTGTAGCCTACCAGTTTGGAATGGTATTAATTGTAAATAAATATTATTGTTTTGCTCTATGATTCTATACCTGTAATTATCTTTTTCTATCCATAGAGGAGATGTCAAAATATTTTCTGGAACATTAGAATTCAGCTCCCACATAACTTCCTCACCTACATAGAGCTCATCTTGTGATGGAAAAACTTGTATTTGTTGTTTGCTAATTGTTTGTAAATTTATGACTACCTCGATAGTATCATCTTTGTAATTTATTACAGATATTTTATGTTTTATGAAATTGGACTTAGTAGCATTAATAAATTGTATAGAATAATCAAAAATGTCATTCTCCGTTTTTATTGGTTCTTCAATAATATTAAATTGATTAGAAGTATCTGGAATAATTTCTTTAATAAAATTAGGATTATCAGGGATTATTGAGATCTCTACTATTTCTTGATTAATGCGATAGGGTAGAGGCACTACTTCTTTGTTTTGATATTTTATTTTGCCTTTTTTATAAGATATTACATTGGTATCTATTCTAAATATTATGTCTTGAATCCAGCTATTTTGTGCTATTAGTAATAATGGTGAAATAATAATTACTATACAAAAAATTAATTTTTTAATATTCATAATATTACATTAATTGTATTTGGGTAACAAATATAATTAAAATCAATGAAATTGCTCTAATAAATCATTAAGCAATCGGGGATCATGAGCATCAGTTACAGAATAGTCTCCGATTTTAGTTCTACGAAGATTGTCTAAAACAGCTCCACTATCTAGCAAAAAGCCGAAGTCTCTCACAATAGATCTTATAAAAGTACCACTAGAGCATACAACTCGAAAATCGATGTACGGTAAGTCTATTTTAGTAATTTCAAATTCATAAATATTTATAAATCTGGGATTAATGACGACGTCTTGATTTTCTCTAGCATATTCATAAGCTCTTTTGCCTTCAATTTTCACTGCAGAATAAACTGGTGGATACTGCTCTTGACGACCGATAAATTTTTTTGCTAAATTATATATATCATTTTCACTAAGGTGATCAAAAGGATATGTATTGTCTACCTCTAGCTCTCTATCATAGCTAGGAGTAGTTTCACCTAATTTCATAGTACCGATATATTCTTTATTTAAATTTAAAAGTTCTCCCATTAGTTTAGTTTTTTTACCAGTTAAAACTATCAAAAGACCAGTAGCTTTAGGATCTAATGTACCTGCGTGTCCTACCTTAATATTATGATTCAGATATTTAGTAATAGTTTTTCTAATATAATTAACTACATCAAAAGAAGTCCAATCTAATGGCTTATCAATTAATAACATTTCTCCTCTATCAAAATCAAATAACATTTTTTAAATAAAATTTAAAAATTTAAGATAAAAATTGATTATATGCTAATACTAACATTAATAAACCTCCAACAATGATTCTATATATTCCAAAAGCTTTAAAGCCATATTTAACAATATAATTAATAAAGAATTTAATTGCTACTGCTGCAGTTATGAAAGCAATGACGTTACCTACAATCAATAAAGAGGCATTATTAGCCTGAAACAATACATCATAGTGTTTATATACTTTATAGACAGCAGCACCTAAAATAGTGGGTACTGCTAAAAAAAATGAAAATTCTGTAGCGTTTTTCCTATCTAATCCTACAACTAATCCGCCTAATATGGTAGCTGCTGAACGAGATACACCAGGAATGAATGCTAACATTTGTAATATACCAATTTTTAATGCTTTTTTTTCTGTTAAATTTTGATCTGGAGAAGGATTTTTAAACCATTTATCGAAATACATCAAAGCTATACCACCGAGGAATAGTGCTATCGCTACTACCCATTCGCTATTTAATAATTTATCTATGTAGCTTTCTACAAAAAAACCTACTACCGCCGCCGGCAAAAATGCTATTAATAAATAATAATAAAATCGCCAGCTCTCAATAAATCTTTTGAAATATAGAATTAATACACTAAGAATGGCTCCAAACTGGATCGCAATAATATAAACATTTACAAATTCTGTTTTTGGTATTCCTAATAAATAATTAGTAATTATTAAATGACCTGTTGAACTAATAGGTAAAAATTCCGTAAGTCCTTCTACAATAGATAAAATTATAGCTTCTAGCCAAGTCATTCTTCTTTTTTGTCAAAGTTTAATAATATAGCAAAAATTTCTACTACTATGCCCAAAAGGATTAATATCGGTGCTAAAGTTATTCTACGAAAAGAAAAAATCTCTTCACTGAAAACATTAGGATCTGTAGAGCCACCACCTATCATCAAGATATAACCTAAACCCATGAGTATTAGCCCAACAACCATTAAAATGTAATTCTTTTTATTAAAGGTTAGCTGTACGTCTTTCCCCTTTGTAGACTTTTTCATTTTTTTTGCAAAAATAAGAATTTTTTTAATGAAGTATAAATATTTTTTTGTTTTAATTTTGTAATAAAAAATGAATCCCTTATTTCAAATATCACCTATAGATGGACGCTATCATAGCCAAACTCAAGTTTTAGAAAATTATTTTTCAGAGTTCGCCCTTATTAAATATAGATTAACTGTAGAAATAAAATATTTCATAGCTTTATGTAAACTACCATTACCAGAGCTAGACGGTTTTTTGAATGAAGAGAGAGAAAAATGGTTAATTTCTATAATTGACAATTTTTCTATTAATGATGCAGAAGAAATAAAAACTATTGAAAATGACATACGCCATGATGTGAAAGCAGTTGAGAACTGGCTCAGAATACAATTTGATAAAAAGAAATTTCAAAAAGAGAAAGAATTTATACATTTTGGATTGACATCTCAAGATATAAACAATACTGCTTTCCCAATGATGATGCGTGATGCATGGATAAAAGTATTAAACCCATTTATTGATGATTTATTGAAACTGCTTAATGAACTCTCAGAAAATTGGTGGCAAATAGTAATGCCTGCACGCACACACGGACAATTAGCTTCTCCTACTAGACTAGGAAAAGAGATAGCAGTTTTTATCGAAAGACTGAATAATCAATTACATTTGATAAATTTTATCCCTTTTGCTGGCAAATTTGGTGGTGCTGTCGGGAATTTCAATGCTCATATAGCTGCTTATCCAGAGATTAACTGGGTAAAGTTTAGCAATGAATTTTTAAACAGTTTGGGACTTTTACGACTACAATTTACTACTCAGATAGAACATTACGATTACCCTGCAGCTTTTTTTGATACACTCAAAAGGATAAACAATATTTTACTAGATCTTTCTCGAGATATGTGGCTATATATCATGTTAGATTATTTTCACTTGAAAATTGTAAAAAATGAAGTCGGTAGTTCTACCATGCCACATAAAGTTAATCCAATAGATTTCGAAAATGCTGAGGGGAACCTAGGGCTAGCCAATAATATACTTAAACATCTTTCTGATAAATTGCCAATTTCTAGATTACAGAGAGATCTGAGTGACTCCACAGTGATTAGAAATATTGGTGTACCTTTTGCACATTCTCTAATTGCTTATGATTCTTTGATGAAAGGACTTAAAAAATTAGAAGTTAATAAATCCACTATAGATGGTGATCTCGATAATCATTGGGAAATCATTGCCGAAGGCATTCAAACAATACTACGTAGATATGGTTACCCAAATCCTTATGAGACTTTAAAACAATTTACAAGAGGTAAATCTGGCCTCAAACAAGAAGATTTTATTAATTTTATAGAAAGTCTAAACGTTAGTGATGAAATAAAGGATAAATTGCTTGCGCTCTCTCCACATACATATTGCGGGATATAATATCCTTTTTATTATATAATTAAGCAAAAATATATCTACTATTAATGATGTTTAGTAATCTTTGACTAATATCTATGCCAAATAATATTTTGTTTTAATAATTGTTTAAGGACGTAAAATAAGGGTTTTAACAATTTTTTTGAAAAAAATTGTTAAAAGTAGTTTGTATGAAAGATTTTTAAATGTTATAGATTAAATATGTTTTAGACATCAAATCACTGTACCGCTCCCATGCCCGCCTATCCGACGCCGCCAAATTCA
>JASEGF010000083.1 GCA_030017935.1 Bacteroidales bacterium
ACATCAATATTATGTTAGCTGCTGCAGCTTTTAACTTCAAAAGGATGATGAATAAGTGGAAAATTTATTTTTGCCAAATTTTCGAAAGGCTATTTTTATCTTTTCAAAAACTATATTATCAATTTTTTTTTATTTTTTTTTAATAAAATATTCAAATTGACTTTTTAAGGGTCGACTAATTAAACTAATAATTTAATATATTAAACGAAAAAGGGACTTATCAAATAAGTCCCCTTTTTATATTTATATTTTTTTAATTATAATTTCATTCCAATAGTGAAAGAAACTAAAATATTATCTAATGATACAGTAGCCTTTGGCTCTGGTTTGCTAAGCATTTCCATCACTGCTGGGTCGTATAGATATCTTTGATCATTACGTATATAATAATTTACACCTACGTCAAAAATTAATTTATTTTCTCTAAATCCAAAACCTAATCCCATCACATGAGTATCGAAATTTTTGATATTTTTGTATGGAGAAGAATAGTATGCATATCCAGCTCTAATAGCTAATGGTTTCAATACCCATTCAGTTCCTATTCTCACGTTATTACCATATGTTAAGTCATTATTTATTGTATTATTTAAATCAAAAAAACTAGTATTAGCATGCTTATCGCTAAAATGATTTTGGCTGTAATCTGTCCATTCATATTCTGCATCTATAAATCCATATTCACCTATTGTGAATCCTAATCCAAAGATAGCTCGCATAGGGTTGTAATATTTATAATTGTAAATGCCTTTTGGGCTTTCATCATCATAATTTTGGCCATAAACATTTGTTTCCATAGAGGCATAATATGAATCATTAAGATCAAAATATGTAGGGCTATGAAATGCTGCAGAAAATTTAAACCATTGTATAGGTTTATAAATCAACCCTATTTTAAAATTTATACCATCACCAGTAGTTTTTAGATAATTAAAAGATTCTAAAGATTTAAAATATGGAATAGTATCTTCCTGGTCTATTTCTTTATATGATGTTTCTTTTTCATAAGATAATATATCGAAATTCAATGCTCCACCTATATATAGTTTATCTTCATAGTTTCCTGCTACAGAAAGGTTTATTTCGTACATGCTACCACTATTTATTTCAATATATTCTTGTCTGACACCTTGAGATACTATGCCAGAATAAGCAGTAGGATTACCAGGTAAAGTATCTAACAGCCATGTATTAAAAGCAAGCCTTGTATCAAAATTATTTAGTTGATCGGGTGTATTGCCATTAGCATATACAGAATATACATCCACTATGCTACTGTATGGATTATCACCAGATATCATAATCCTGTTATTAAAATCTGCTAGTTTTGAATAACTAACCCCAAAATTCAGGTTCTTCCAACTTGAATTTTCTTTCAAATTAGTAGCTATCATTATACCCATACTTGGAAGTGATACTACTGTTTTTATATCATTATTAGAATTGTCTAAATAATTAGAGTTTGATACAAAATTTGATATAGAAAATGTGCCAGATATTTCAGATTTTTTATATACACCTAATCCAGCTGGATTTAGACTTACCCCACTAACATTAGCACCTATTCCAGATAGTGCACCAGCTACAGCATTAAATCTGCTATCTCCATAAGGAATTAGATAAGAATATCTCACTGCATCATCTATATTTTGTGCTATGGATACAATTCCAGTTAATAATACTATCGCTAAACTAAAAATTAACTTTTTCATATTAATTAAACTTTTATATTAAAAAATTTTATCTTCTTCCACCACTCGATGAACTACTGCTAGAACTACGTGGAGAGCTACTAGATGATGAGCTAGATGATCTAGATTGAGATGAACTGCCAGAAGATGATCTACTCGGACTGCTGCTCGGTGAACTATAACTACGAGAAGGTGGGTTAGAGTAGCTATTGGATTGCACAGGTGCAGATTGATTAGTAGATGGTCTAGTATAGCTACGACCTGTAGATTGATTATTTTGTGAATTCGATTGCTGTGGAGGTCTTTGATATTGATTATTTGGAGCAGATTGTCTTTGATATTGTTGAGTAGGTTGAGTAGGTTGAGATTGTATATTTTGTTGATTTTGCTGTTGAGTAGGTTGAATATTTTGTTGTCTTTGGATAGGCTGAGTATTATTAGTAGGTTGATTAGATGGTCTTTGTTGAGTAGGTTGAGATTGTATATTTTGTTGATTTTGCTGTTGAGTAGGTTGAGTATTTTGTTGTCTTTGAATAGACTGAGTATTATTAATAGGTTGAGTAGATGGTCTTTGTTGTATAGGTTGAGATTGTATATTTTGCTGTGTTGGTTGTTTTTGTATTTGAGTAGGTTGGCTAATATTAGTTTGATTATTTATGGGTTTATTAATTTGTTGTTGAGTATTATCATTATTTTCTTGTTTAATAGCCTGATTAGTAATCGATGTAGCAGGATTAGCATTATTTTCTAAAGGTTTTTTCTGTAAGTTATCTATTTTAGTATTACCTACACCACTCTGTATGACATCATTATCATTTTGTTTTTGCAAAGATTCTGTTGGTTTATTAACTGATGCTTGTTCTAATGGTTTGTAACCAGTCCTGCTGAGCCTTTCAGAAAAAGTTTGAGTAGTAGCTATAGTTCTATCTAGAGGTAATACTGTTTGAGTTTCATTTATTGTACGATTAGTTCTGCCACTAGTAGAAGCAGAAACATAATCTCTAGGTCCATAATAAACAGAGCCTGAATGAACATCAAAAGGATTATAATAATAATATTCTGAACCATAGAATCCATCATAATATCCAGTCCAGAAACCATCCCAATAGCCATGATTATAACCATTCCAATAGCCATAATTATATCCATGCCAATATCCAGGATATCCCCAGCCATAATGATATGGATAATGCCAACCTGAATAATAGTTATATGGGTAATATCCCCAATAAAATGATACTCCTGGTCTCCAGAAAGGATATGTTAAGTAAACCGATATACCAAAATACCATGGATCATAAGTATACCAATACATATTAGTGTACCATGGATCATAATATCCAAAGCCTAGCTCTGGATAATAAAATCTACGAATACGAGATGAATAAGAGTAATCATAATAATCGCCATAGTAGTTATTAGTTATATAAGTATTTCCATTATCATCGGTGTATGTTTCGGAATAGTTAGATTGGTCTTGATAATATTCTTGATTATCTTGATATTGATTATCCTGAATTTGATTATCCTGCTGTTGGTAATCTTGCTGATAATCTTGATTCTGTGCATTGTTATCGGGATATTGATGAATATTAGGATTGTAGTAAACATCGTCATAGGGCTGACTCTGTGTATAATAGTTATTTACAGTACAGCTAGATATCATTACTCCCACAATGAATAATAATAAAAATTTAATAGTTTTCATATAACCTCCGTTTTTTTTTAAATATTGCAATTATTATACCATAAAGTTAAATTATTATAAAATTTTTTGTTGTTTAGAATAATTATAAATAGCAAAAAGACTAGATAAAAATAAGGGAAGTGCTGGTATCCTATATCTACTCAATGAACCATAATTAGCTGATGATAAGCCAACAAAAAAAATAAATATTAATGAAAATACTAAAGCGAAAATTAAAAAATCATTTTGAAAAATAAATTTAAAAAAACGCCATCTAATTTTGTATAACAAATAAGCTATAATAATCAGAAGGGCTAAACTCTCTAAAGCAGCTAGTAGCATAGTTAAATTATCTGCTTCCCAAATAAATGGACCAAAAAATCCAAAAAAAACAGCTTTAGGGAATTTTGATATAATGCCAGGAATAGTTGGTTCGAATTCTCCAATGTCATATTTATGTTCACTATAAGTTTCATTTTTTAGAAAATCTTGCTGAGTTATATATGCTTTGTCTATGGCACTTTGTATGCTACCATATGGACCTAAAGATGAGCCTATAGATGTGTAAATGACTATTGAAATCACAAAAGCTAGCAATAGTCCAAAAGGAGCTACGAAATATCTAATAAATCGATTCTTGATTTGCCTAATGTATGATAAAGAAAATAACAAAACCAATGATGGTAGTAGGGCTACCGCTACATATGGTTTTATTAATATAATTATATAAAAATTCATAATAAAAAGGAATAAATTACCTAAAATATTTTTTTTATAAACAAAAATTTGATAAAAATTATATATACTCCATAAAGCAGCACCATAAATAAAAGTATCTTTTAATATACCACTGCTCCAAAAGGTAGGTGATGGGAAAAAAAGAACAGCGATAGCTGCATACTTTGTAAAATTGGGGAAAAGTTTATTTAATAATGTGAACATTTTCCATTGTCCGATAAAAGCAAACATAGAAACTAATATGGTTGTAGATATGTAATTTTGAGTAATAAATAAAATAGGAAATGCAAAACGTGAAACAGCAAATGTTTTAGGATCGTATAATAGGTCAGTAGCTGGATATCCCGTATTTACAGAGAATAATCTATAATAGTTTTCTGGATCGATATTCCCACTTATAATAATTCTAGTAATTTCTGATGGATGATAAAAAAAAGAGTTGACAAGACATTTAGCGTTATAGCAATACCAATAAGCATCCCCACCACCATAAAAAAAATAGTAAATCATTATAAAAGCTATACTCGTCAATATTTTAAATCCAAGTCCATACATTAGATATTTATGTAATGGATTATCAGTAATAATTTTACTATAAAAAAAAACTAATGAAAATAGACCAATTATTAGAATTAGTGAGATGATGATATTTTCGATAGAAAAAATTGGATCTAATCCCATTATATAGATTTATTCTACTAAATTAATATTTTTAATTTCGAAAATATTGCCAGATTTATCTATAATATATCTAGCTTTAGTGCCAGTTTCTTTAATAAATTCGTAAACTTTATAACCTCCAGCTTTGGCTTTTTCGAATACAGTTTCTGGTTTCCAAAATTCTAATGCTATATGTGCAAATGCAGAATTATTGATAGTATCGATGAGTATTAGCTCGATTTCTAAATTAAATTTTTTTACTCTGTAAACTTTTATCTGCTCATTATTAAAAAAAGTTTTTGCAATAGAAGGATGTAAATAATATTCTCCTATCAATTCAAAACCTAAAACATTTTGATAAAAATTTTCTACTTCATCAGATGAAATAATATTTATAGCTATGTGTCTCAACATAATTTGAATAATTTATCGCAAATTTACATAAAAAAATTACAAATAAATAATACAATTATTCCCAATAAAAATCCAGAAATTTTTTATTATCAATGGTTGCTAAACGCGGCATTTGGGTATTTATATTTTCACCATTTAAAATTTTTTGATAATAGAGTAAATATTTTTTAGCCATTTGGGTAGCATTAAAAATATCGCGAGCATAATAATGGCATTTTTTTCTATCAAAATGTTCTAAATGGGCTGCAGCATATATTAAATCTGATAAACGATTAGAAAGGACACCAAAATCATTAGTTACAATCTCTGGTAGCGAGCCATATGGAGTACCAATAACTGGGCAACCATAATATAAACTTTCAATAATAGCTAACCCCATTGGTTCGTGCCATAAAACTGGGAAAAGCAAAGCTTCAGATTTATTCATAATGTTTGCTTTGTAGCTATCATCCACCATTCCATGAAAATGAATATGAGGGTTCAATGTGATACGAAAGCCCATAGATAAATTGATGCGATGGCCTCCCATAACTTCTAAAGTTTTTTTATTTTTCTGAGCAATTTTAATAGCAGCTTTTAAATTTTTTACTCGCCAAGCAGCTTTGCCAAGGAAATGATATCCATATCTATTTTGCAAAAAATCTACTGAGGGATAATCTGACCAATCCATTCCGTTATAAACATATGCTTCTGCGCCATATCTTTTAGCGTGTGATTGAGAAACAAAATTTGTATTGATTGGGAAAATTTTATTAGGATTATATGTGTTTCCATGTACAGTGAGCAAAAAAGGTTTATTTAATTCTTCATCTATTTCAGAATGTAAATGTACAATATCTGTATCTATGGGAATTTGCTCATTAATATTTTTATTTTCATCTATATAAATTACATCAGCAAAAGGGCAAAAAGATTCATTAGCTACTAAATATGTAATTTTATTACCTAATTTTTTTAATTCTTTACCTAAATACCAAATATCTCTAGCTGTGCCTCCATAATATTTTGTAGGTATTTTACCTTTATAAAAAATAGTAATATGCATCTTTATATAATTAATTTAAAATTAATAATATTCCTATTTGTAATTAATTAATAATTTTTACAAAAATACTATTTTTGGTTCTATAATGTTTTAAATAGGTAAAGAATAAAAAAAAGTAATTTTAAAAAAAAAGAATTTTATTTATTATTGGACATTTAAATATTAACCACAAAGTTAACAAAGAAGGCACAAAGAACACAGAGAATGATGGAATTTATTGTCTGAACTGGGATTTGTAGGATTAAAGGATTTTGGAATTGAATTTCTTAATTTGTGCTTATTTGTGTGAATTTGTGGATTATTAACAACAATTGGATACCCACAATAAACGTTATAGAACCCTATTTTTAAATTTCTTACTAATTTTGAAATACTTAAAATTAAAAAGATGACAAAAGCATTATTACTATTTTCTGAAGGATTAGACAGTATATTAGCAGGTAAAATATTAAAAGAACAAGGGATACATATAACTGCTGTGAAATATATAACACCTTTTTTTGGCTGGGAGCTAAAAAAAAATCCAGAAAAATATTATAAAAACATAGAAGAACTTGGCTTTGATGAAGGAGAAATAATAGATATAAGCGCGGAATATTTAGAATTATTAAAAAAACCAAGATACGGTTATGGATCGCATGCTAATCCGTGCATTGATTGTAAAATACTAATGATAAATAAAACTTTTCAATTAGTAAAAGAGGGGAGAGCAGATTTTATCGCAACAGGTGAAGTTCTGGGACAGAGACCAATGAGTCAAAATAGGAATGCTTTAGTCTTGATCAAAAAAAATGCTGAATTCGAAGATTTATTACTACGTCCATTATCAGCAAAATTACTATTTCCTACTAAATTAGAGAGAGAAGGCATAGTAGATAGAGAAAAATTATTAAGCATTAACGGTAGATCTAGACATGAACAATTAAGCTTATCTGAGAAATTTGGCATAAAAGATATCCCAAGCTCAGCAGGTGGTTGCCTTTTAACAGATCCAGTGATAGGAGATAGAGTTTTAGCAATACTAAAGAACGATTTACCTCTCAATACTATAACTGCTGAACTGCTAACCTTAGGTAGACACTACATTACTGATAACACGTGGATAATGCTAGGTAGAAATTATGAAGAAAACAAAAAATTATTTGAAATAGCTGCTTCACAATATAAGATTTATTGTTTGAGTGAGCCATCACCATTAGGAATAGTTTTATCAGGAGATAATAACATAGATATATTGTTTGAGTTATTAGTTAAATATTCTAAAAAGGCAAGATTAGCTATAGAAAATGGGAAAGAAGTATCACTGCAAACTGTGAAAAATGCTGATGATATTTAGTATCGTTTCAATATTTGTTTTTTAAGCTGACATAGTTTAGGTGGGGGACGAATAGCTCGCCGTAGGGGATGTATTGCAAATGCTGCATTACTGCACCCTCTGCATTAGTTACGAAGGTATCGGAGTTGATATGGTCGAAGTGGGAGTGGATTTTCATTTATAAATTTTATTAGGTAAAATTAATAATCTTTTTAATTTTATAATTGTTTTGTTTGTTATATCTTGCCATGGTTCTCTTTGTATAAATCAATAATACCTATCCCTATATCTAAATAAAATAATCTATTATTATAAAAATAGAAAACCATTGTTCCATATTGAGTATTAAATGGTACCACTATTATATCTTTTTTTAATTCATCTGGATTATATAAAGATGAATAGTGAGATATAGCGTATCTATCATTGTATGAATCAGGTAATTTTCTTTTTATAAACGACATTTTAGTATTTTTATTAAAAATTATATCTTTTTCTGTAACCAACTTGATATCCTTATTATTTTTAAAGAAAATATTTGATAAAAATAGAACACCATTTATCTCAATATAATAAAAATCATCCCAGATATAATGTGTAGAATTGTATCTTACCCATTTATCATTTTCTAATAAGTTAATATGCATATCTGATTTTGTTTTTTTAGGGATACCTAATAACTTATAAATCTCTTCTTTGTTCGTAATTATTGGAATTTCTTTATTATTACTAAAAATATTTTGAATTATTAGATCACTATATTTATTATCTGCATTATATCCAATATCATTATTGTTACAACTAAATAGTATTGTAATAATAAATAAAATAATTATTCTATTATTAATAATAATTTTCATATTTCTCAGAATATTTTTCATTTATTCTTATAAATAATCTTGGTACACCATGGCTACCTGCTGGATCATAATATCTCGCCCCGAAATATATGTAGCTGGCCTCGTTGTCTAGTTCCTTGGCGGTGTACATAAAAAATATTTTTGTTAGGTAAAATTAATAAATATTTTTGAATAAATTTTTATTTAATTTACTTTTCTTTGTCAGCCACACAAAGAAAAGTAACAAAAGAA
>JASEGF010000084.1 GCA_030017935.1 Bacteroidales bacterium
CTCCACTGGATTCTACCAAGAGTATCTTTTTCAGCTATTAGACCTTCTTCATCTCTAACTTTAGTCGTAAAAACATTACCTCTATATGGTCTCCAATCATCCATATCTTCATAAGATAGTGGTCTATACACATCTAATACCCATTCTGCTACATTACCAGCCATGTTATACAGACCAAAATCATTTGGCCAATAGCTAAAAACAGGAGCTGTAGCATCGTAACCATCATTGAGATAACCAGCTACACCCATATAATCTCCTCTACCACGAACAAAGTTAGCTACAAAATCTCCCATATTTTGATAATAATCTGTACGTAGAACATGCCCATTCCATGGATATACTCTTCTCTCTAAAACACGTTCGAAAACAGTATTTCCTATTAATCCCAAAGCTGCGTATTCCCATTCTGCTTCGGTCGGTAGTCTATATTTAGGTAGTAAAATTCCATCCTCTATACGTACTTTTCTTGTTCCCATACCTGATGGATTCAAATCATACAAATCATTTTTTACTATGCCTTCATACTGACCAGCTAGATAAGCATCTGTATTGAAATTATTTTCATTCATTTGCATGTTATCTAATTTCAAAATACCCTCACGAATTAATATATACTCATTAACTCTATCAGTACGCCAAGAAGCATAATCGTTAGCTTGTCTCCAGCTGACACCTACTACAGGGTAATAATTATAAGCAGGATGTCTAAAATAATAATCTACAAAAGGATCATTATAACCTAAACGAGACAGCCAAACTAAAGTGTCAGGTAATGCCTTATATACAATCTCTGGATAATCTACACCATAAACTCTAGAAAGCCAATAAGTGTATTCACGATAATCGACATTAGCTACTTCAGCCATATCCATATAAAATGAAGATACAGAAACCCTTCTAGGAACATTATCCCATTCATAGGTAACATCTTGTTCGGTACGACCCATTACAAAGGTACCACCTGTTACTAAAACTAATCCTGGACCTGTTTCTTGTTCTTCATAAGGAACAACCTCAAAACCGCCCCAATTAGGGTCATTGTATACCCATCCAGTGGTGCGTGATCTCTCTTGAGTACAAGAACTCAAAATAATCACAAAAATTATACTCAGACTAAAAATCTTTGAAAACTTTTTTATATTCATAATTTTTATAATTTTTAAATATTAATAATTAAAATTTAGGACAATTTATAGGAGCTATTCTTTTAGCTTTCACTGGACAAGGTAATCTAAAAGTCAGTGAAAATTCATGTGCACCACCAGATTGATTAGTAAGTCTAGAAACTGTAATATCATAGCTATAGCCCACTTGAAAGGTTTCTTGCACAAAACCTAACAATACAATAAATGCATCTGGATTTTTTGTACTATGTCTAAACCAGGTACCTACTACAAAAGGATATTTATTTAGATATAATCCATAGTTAAATTCTTCAAAATCTTGTTGTTTAGAAAATAAAATATTGGGAGATAAAGTAGTTTCTTCAACAGTATATTTTTTATATGGTTTAGATTCAATACTTATTATACCACCAGCATGAACTGTATATTTAACAGGTAGTTTAGAAGTACTAATAAACCCTTCATTAGGTCTAGTAATATGACTGGCAGAAAAACCAACAAAAAATCTTTCTCCATAACCAGCAATGCCAGCAGTGAAATCAGCAAAATTCTTTGTTAAATTTTCAGGTGGAATCTCATTAGTATTACGAATAATGCCCCATCTGGGATCTATCTGATCTGGAAAAATTAATTTTTCCCAATCAAGAGTTTTTTGTACAAATGTAGCCTGCAATGCAGTATTAATATAAAACTTATCTGATACTTTTAATCTAAAAGCATACATTAAACCAGCTAAGGTAGTGTTTAAAACTCCTTCACCAGCTCTATCTACATCTACTAAAACACCTATACCACCAGATAACGCTGGCACATACATATCGTATGAAGCATTATATGTAACATATGTACCTGTTATACTAGGCCATTGACTTCTAAAATTAAATGCTAATCTAGGACATATCTGGGAACCTGCTAATGCAGGGTTCAAATATAATGGATTTGCATAATATTGTGAAAAATGAGGATCTTGACCTTTTAGACCTCCGATACTAAATATTACTATTATTAAAATCAAAAAATACTTCTGTTTCATTATCAATTTAATTTGTTACAAAAATAATACATTTTTTTAATAAGCAAAAATTTTTAATATTTTTTATATAAAATTTTATAATTTTCATCATTATACATAAATAATATTCATAAGGTTACATTAAATCATTGAGAAACCAACATTTCATTATATTTACTTGCATTAATAGGATCTATTGATTTTAGAATATTTACAATTTCAGTTTTTTCTATAGCAGGAGCAGGCTTGAAAATATTTACTAATTCATCACTTTTAGCTGTCATAAATAAACTAATAATAAACAGACCAGGTTTTTCTTTATAAGTTTGTTGGATTAATTTCATTGCTTGAGTAATAGCACTACGACCTTTTACTATATCATCAGCCATGATATCTAAACCTTGTCTGTGATAGAGATAGAACCCTTTTCTAAAATTTTCATAATTTTTATTTGTCAAATTTTCTAAAATCCAATATCTATTTCTTTGATTTTCATAAGATCGCCAACCTTTATATTGGGTAGCATTAGCTGGTATAGAATTGATAACAGCCCAAGCTTTCTCATAGAATGGTGTACCACCTAGCTCCTGATAACTATCAAAATCTAATCCTATAAATAAAAAAGCATAATAAGACAGTAGAGATTCTAAATTACCAACAAAAGTATTTTCTACATAATCTAATGAGGTACCCTGTGTATATTGAAATTGAATGTCTTTATCTTGAAAATTAAATAATGAAGAGTGGTAAGAAGTATTATAAATAGGACGACGTAATTGAACTTGAAAAGTACCACTATACATATTAATGTTATCATATGAAGAAATCGTAATTATTATAGAACATTCTATTCGTTCTTCAGGTTCGAAATTATAATTTGTCCACTTACGATCGTTCATAAATTCATAAATAGAATTCTGCAAATTATCAAAAACAGATTGATCTACATTAGTGATAGAACTAGCATTTATAGAAACCGAACAATTTAATTCTTGACTATAAGAGATGATAGGTAACGGTGTTAATAATATCAAACAAAAAAATATTTTCAAAAAATTTTTCATTCTATTTATTTTTTACATAAATCTAAAATCAGCTTATCAATAATAAAATAAGCTAAAGATTTTTTACTATCAATATCAGAGTGAATATTAGTACCATCATTTTTAATTATAGTTATTTTGTTATAATCGCTTCCCATTCCAATATTTTCATCTTTAGCACTATTCAAAATAATAGCATCTAAATTTTTATTTTTTAATTTTTCTATAGCATTATTTATTTCATTATCAGTCTCTAAAGCAAAGCCAATAAGCCACTGATGTTTCTTTTTTTGAGCTAATTCATAGAGAATATCTGGATTTTTAGCTAATTCAATAGTCAAATGATCAGATTTTTTAATTTTTTCTTTAGAAAAATTAACAGGGTAAAAATCGGATACAGCAGCATTCATGATAACTCCATCGACGTCATCGAAATAAAGATTACATTTTTCGAGCATATCTTTAGTAGTAGTTACATTAACGAGTTTAATATTTGGATGAGAAACATTAAGACATGTAGGACCGCTTATCAAAATGACATCTACTCCTAAACTAGCGAGAGCTTCAGCAATAGCAAAGCCCATTTTGCCACTGCTCTTATTACCAATAAATCTGACTGGATCTATAGGTTCATAAGTAGGCCCAGCGGTAATAAGAATTTTTTTGCCAGATAAAATTAATTGAGAATCAAAAAATTTTTCTATCTCACTAGCAATATTAAGTGGTTCAGCCATTCGGCCAGTACCCTGATATCCACAGGCCAAATCACCACTTTCTGGTTGAATGAATCTAACACCTAAATTTTTTAAAATTGTTATATTTTGTTGTAAAATAGGATGATTCCACATTTTCACATTCATAGCTGGAGCTATAAAAACTTGTTTATTAAAAGCTAAAAAGCTAGTAGATACAGTATCATCAGCTATACCATTTGCCAATTTACCAATAATATTAGCAGTAGCAGGAGCAATGACAAATATATCTGCCCAATCAGTAATGCTAATATGTTCTGTACCAGAAAACTTGACATCGTCAAACATTTCATAATAAACATCATAATTAGTAAGAGTTTTAATAGTCGTAGGAGTAATAAATTGTAAAGCATTTTTAGTAGCTACTACTCTAACATCTGCACCACCTTGCACAAAAAATCTAATAAGTATTGGAATTTTATATGCAGCTATACTACCACTAATACCAATGAGAATATGTTTATTCTGAAAATTCATTTATTGACTTTCTGGAATACGGAAATATATCTTGTTTCTTAAGAATTCTTTGGTTGCTACCAAAGTGGGTTTGGGTTTTAATTCATATTCTCTAGAAACCTCTATCTGAGCTTTATTTTCAATATATTCTTCTAGAGTATCAACGGTGGTTTTAAATTCAGAAAGTTTTTCATCAAGTTCTTCTTTCCTTTGTTGGCTAATTTGATTTGCTCTTTTACCAATGATAAGTGTGCTAAGATAAATATTACCTGTGATCTCACTCATTTCTTTAATATCTCTGGTAACAGCCTCTTGCCAAATTTTTTGATCTTTTTTTATCATAATTTTTTTAAATATTTTGTTTTAAATTTATTTGTTTTTGTATTTCAGCTTTAATATCATTTAATTTATTGATATACTGACTATTAGGGTATAAAGATATAAAATTATTAATTGCATCAACAGCCTGCTGAAATCTAGGTAATTGTTTATTTTTGACACTATTGATAGCATAATAATAATGAGAAAGACATAAATAATAATTTGCATCCTCCTTATAATTAGAAGCTGGATAGTCTTTAATAAAATTATTTAATGAAACAATAGAAGCTTTATATTCTTGTATATCATAATACAATTTAGAATTAGTATAATCTTTTTTTTCTAGATTTGCACTTAGTTTATAAATACAATCTTTAGCTTCTAAAATTTTACTACTATTAGGATATCTAGAGATAAATAATTGAAAATCATTAATAGCTTCTTTAGTAGTAGATTGATCTAGATAATAGGTGGGAGCCAATTTATATTTCGAATAAGCAGCTTGGAAAGCACACTCTTCAGCATATTTACTAGAAGGGAAGGTTTTGGCGAATTCACTAAAATGATAACTAGCTAATATATAATCGCCTTGATGATAATAGCTCCACGCCATATAATAATATAACTCTTGTGATTTAGTAGTTCCGCGATAATAAGGAATTATCATTTCACATAATTGAATGACCTGATAATACCTGCCCTGTTGATAATATTCTAACACTTTAGCATATTTGAGCTCTGGGTCATCTGCTTTAGCAATTTTATTAAATTCAATATTATCTCTACATGAAGAAAAAACAATTAATAACAATGTAAATGCAAAAAGTATTTTAGCTTTCATAAAATATTAAAAAAACGAACTTAAAAATAACGGCATTTACACTTATTAAATTATAAAAATTACAAAGTTTGTACTCAACTAATGAGAACAAGCTTTTTCTATTTTTGTACCTTCAGGACTTTTTTCAGTTAAATAACCAACTTCATGAATTAGATTTATCAAATCTGTCTCATTATATCTCTGGGGATTATACACGATAGTAACGATTTTTGTTTCTAAATCAGCATTGACAGAATATATATCTTCTTTATTAGAAATTTTATCCTCAATGAGTTTTTTACCATTTTCGCAATGGAAAAAAGTTTTCACTTTAAACTCAGCTTTGTTTTTGCTGGCTTCTCTGCCTGTAACAGCAGTTTGAGCATTTACAAAACTAGGTATTGCAAATGCAACTAATAAAATTAAAAATAGCTTTTTCATAATGATATTTTTTTATGTTTAATGCAAAATTACAAAAAAAATTTTATTTAGAAAAAATAATTAGATGATAATTAAAAACTTTTTACCATATCAATAATCTCATCAACTGCTATTTGATTAATACAGTAACAATTTTCAGGATTTAAACAATGATTATGGCAAATAACTTTATTAAAAGGAGGTAAAAGAACCTTAGCATTTTGGCCAATTGGTGCCCATCTATGTGGGGCAAAAGTACCCATAGGCACATACAACCCAATAGCATTAGTACATAGTGAAGCAGCAATGTGCAATGGACCAGTACTACTAGCTATCACTGCTTTAGCATTTGCTATAACACTCATTAATTGATACAAATCTAAAGAGCCAAAAAAAGTTTTCACATTCAAATCCTTAAAAATTGGTAACAAATATTTACCTTCTTCACTACTACCAGTGATATAAACATTTTCACCAAGTGCTAGTAACTTTTTTGCTAACAAATAAAAATTATCAGTAGAAAAATTAGGAGCACTACCCATAGAACCTGGATGTAGAATTATAGGACAATTATTAGGATCTATAAAATCATTAGGCACAAAAACGGGCAAATCATGAAGAATAAATTTATCTTTGCCATAAAATTGCTCTAATTCGGTAATAGAAGGTATATAGTCAATCTGTAATGGATGGAGAAGAAAAAAATTTAATTGTGCCTCATGTAATTTAGAATTTTTCCTAGAAAAATTAACTAATTTATTAGCATATCTAAATGAGTAATAACGATGAGAAGTAGCAATACGCATAGGTATTTTAGATTTCGCAAATAATCTCATCACATTATAATCTGGATAAGCAAAAATGACAGTATCAGCAGCAATAGAATTGATAGAATCAATTTTTTTATTAATCTGAGGTTCACTATCTATCTGATCAAAAGAATATACATTATCAATAAAATTATAAGAATCTGCTATAGGCAAAGCATAGTCCCTAACGAGGTAAGAAATATTAATTCCAGGTAAATTTTTTTTCAAAAAAGCTGCTAAAGGTAGAGTGAGTACTAAATCACCTAATTTATCAGTTCTAGAAATTAAAATTTTATTAATATTAAGCATAAAAAGAAGGAGTAAATAGAAAAAAAATATTTAAATAATAATATCACTCTACTAATAGAGCCTTAACAGGTTCCATGCCAAAAGGAGAATTTTCTTCGATAGCATTCAAAACTGCGCCACCACCAGTAAACATATAATATTTAGGATCATCAAGAGCTTTCATATATACACCAGGCAAAAGACGTTTAAGTTCCTGCAAAGTATCGCCACCAGCATATAATTTCATAGCTTCCGCATTAGAATTTATCAAATTATTTAGTGCAATAGTACCATCATTAAAATAAGGAGCAAACCCCATAACAGCATTTACAAAAAATGTTTTAGCATTATTGAAAATATTAATTAGAGAAGGTTCACTAAAAGACTCGGGGGCTACATCTAACACATAATTAAGTTTATCACCAGCTTTCAAAGTATTAATATCCACTACTTTATGATGACCATCTATTTTGCCATCCATAGTATCAGACTCCACGATGAAACGAGGTTCTATAATTTTATTTGGATAATTATTATTAACAAAATCAACAAAATCTTTAGCTAAAGACAAATTATCATCATCTATACCATTAATCAAAATATTATATTTAGCAGCCAAATAGGCATTTAGAATGACACCACCGAGCATTAAATAATCTACTTTTTCTGTAAGAGCTTTTAAACTATTAATTTTGGTATCAAACTTAGCCCCAGCAATAACAGCAATCATAGGTTTAGCAGGTGAAAATATTTTATCTAAATTATTAATTTCTTTTTGTAATAATAACCCGACATAGCTAGGCAAATACTTGGTAATAGTAAAGGTAGAAACATGAGGTTGCCAAGAGCCGAAAGCATCATTGACATAAATATCAGCTAACCCTGCTAACTCTTTAGCAAATCTATCTTTCCATTCGCCTTTGTCTTCTTCACCCCTAAACCACCTAGTATTAGGCAAATAAATTCCATCGATAGTACCTGATTTTAATTCTTTAATTAGACTATTGATAGATGTATCAATATCTTGAATGCCATAAGGTTCATTCACATAAAAATCGGGAACTTTAAACTTAAGATTTAATTTATTATACAAATATTCGACGATAGGTAATACACTGGTTTTATCAGAAATAGTGATAGAACCATCTTTTTTATTTTTAGGACGGCCAATGTGAGTCATAAGTATTAATTTGCCACCATGAGAAGCGATATAGAATAAAGTTTGAAAGGTAGCATCAATGCGATAAGGATCATGAATAACGCCGTTTTCTACAACATTATGGTCCACTCTAACGAGGACTAATTTATCATGTAAATTGGCATTTTGGATAACTGATAATTTCATAACGCAAATGTTTTATGCAAAGATAAGAAAAAATAAGGAATTGTGAAAATTTTTATTTTTTAAATGTTTAAAACAGTTAATGATATTAATATCATATTAAAATTATTATGTATATTTGTCAAAAATTCAGTATTTATGAAGACTTTAGTCAATAATATTAATGAACACCTAGCTATGAGTAAGGA
>JASEGF010000085.1 GCA_030017935.1 Bacteroidales bacterium
CCAGTATAATGTCTATGCCTGCTTTATCTAAAATATTTGCAAAACTATAATCATATGCAGTAAGCATACTAATTTTTTCACCTCTCATTTTCATCTCTTTCAGTACATATGTGGTGATATGTGGTAATTCTCTGGAATCATTCATGATTATACAATATTTTTTACAAAATTAAGATAAATATTTTATTTCATATTTGTAAATATTTATTTTATTTTTGCTTTTTAAAATTATTTTAATGAAAAAATATTGTTTATTCAAAATTATTGTATAATTTTGTTTTATAAAAGCACTAATTAATGCAAAAAAAATATTATTTTGTACTATTTATATCTTATTTACTAGTAATTTTTACCTTAATTTCATTTTGGATTAGCCAAAAAAATAATCTAAAAAAACAATTACTACAGGCTGCACATTTTGTTAATGAAATAATACCAGAGGCTTTAATAGATAGTGCATATAATAAAAAGAATTTTCCACTTATATATTATGACAGTTTACGAAATATTTTAAATAAAACTGCTGATAATAATAATTTTGAATATTTATATGTGATCATACCACAGAAAGATTCTTTTTTATTTGTGATATCATCTTATAAACGTATTGATATTTTGAATAATATGATTTCAAAATATTTATCTCCTTATTATTATTATCCGTCGAAAATTAAAAAATTATCTCCAGAAAGACCAGTAATGTTTTTGAAATATACAGATGAATATGGTAGTTTCTTTTCAGCATTTCATTATTATATCACAGATGCACATCATCCATATATAGTGGGAGCAGATTATGATCTCAACATTATTAGTTCTCTCAATTGGAAATTTATTTTTATCATATTGGCAGTAACTATAATTTTTATTATTGCTTTATTATTAAATTTTAATCGTGAGTATAAAATCAATAAATAAACATATTGTTTGTAAGTAATATCAATCATTAACTACATCTTACAATTAATTCTTTTAATATATTTTTTATTATTTATAAAAAGTTTATACTTTTTAGTATTTTTGCTTATTAATTTGATAATTGTTAAAATATATTTTAAACATTATGAAAAAAGCATTTTTAATTTTTATTAGTTTTTTTAGTTTTATTTATTTGGATGGTCAAGTAACCTCATTTAGTGAGAACCCAGCAGAATATATATCTACTTTGCAAAAAATTTTTAGCTCTGATAGGAATCTGAGTAATAGTGATATGAAAAATATTGATGTTTTTTTACTTGGAGACTTTAGTAGTTTCTGGGGTTCTATTACTGATTTAGAAAAAAAATCGATAATTAATTTATCTAATCAGATGTTAAAAAAACGACTAGGTACTAATTATTTTTTAGCATTTATACACTCATTAGTAAATATACAAAAAAGTGGTAAATGGCAAAGTGATTTTACTGATTGGGCAAAAACATATGATAATATAATAACAAAAGAGCGAGGGCAAAAAATTATTCAATTTTTAAATCAAAGTGATAGTTTATTTTTAAATAATATTCTATACTCCTCGCCTACTACCACATGGATAAGTACTTCTAATAATTTCAAATTTGAATATGACGGTGAGCCAAAAATAATTTTCCCCAATACTAGTCTGATATGCTATGCATATGGGGATAGCTCCGTAATATATCAAACTAATGGTATTTATTATATGAGTAGTAATAAATGGGTCGGTAAGGGAGGTAAGATAACTTGGGAGAGAGCCTTATTAGACCCTGATAAAGTATATGCTTTACTTTCTAATTATTCTATTTCATTGAAATCAAGAGATTATAGAGCAGATACAGTGAATTTTTATCACAAAGACTATTTTGGCGACAAGCCAGTTACAGGGTATATTCTAGAAAGAATTTTTGCAGACAAAACTGGTGAGCAGGCCATATATCCCCAATTTTATTCTTATCAATCAAATTTTTATATAAAAAACATTTTTGAAAATATGGATTATGAAGGTGGCTTTTCTGTAAAAGGTGCTAGTATAATAGGCTCTGGCGATAGTATCAATGTGGCTACTATTAAATTTTTTTATGACAATAATCTTTTCATAAAATCTCAATCAAAGAGTTTTTCTATTAGAAAAAATAGTATAGAAAGTCAAGATGCTTCTGTGGTTTTATATATTAATGAAGACTCTATTTATCATTTATCTTTAGTTTTTAAATATCAAGATTCAACAAAAGAAATTAGTTTTATAAGAGATAATGAGAGACTACATCCTATGCCATTTTATGATACTTATCATAAACTAGATATGTATTTCGAGGCTTTATATTGGACGATTGGTGCTCCAGAGATTCGCATGACTATGCTAAAAGGTAGCTCTTCTAGCAATGCTCTTTTCGAATCTAGTAATTATTTTTCTAAAAGTAAATATTTGAAATTGCAAGGTATTGATGAGAAAAATCCACTTCAATATATTAAAGATTTTACAGATAAAACTGGTAAAAGATATTTTTCTGTTTTAGATTTTGCCAAATATAGAGTAATAGATACCCGTATAATTAGGCAACAAATAATTTCACTCGCTTTACAAGGGTTTTTAGATTATAATCCCAATAATGATATGGTGTATGTGAAAGATAAAGTTTTTAATTATGTAGAAGCTAATGCGGGGAAGAAAGATTTCGATGTTATACAATTTAACTCTGTAGTAGAATCATTAGACAATGCTAAACTAAGCTTGATCAATTATGATTTAAAATTAGAAGGTATATCAAGAGTTTTTTTAAGTGATTCGCAGAATGTGGTTGTCTATCCTAAAGAGCAAAAAATTATTGTTAAAAAAAATAGAGATTTTATTTTTGATGGTTTAATTAATGCAGGCAGATTTAATTATTATGGTAGAGAATATTATTTTTCTTATGATCAGTTTAAAATTAACATGCCATATGTAGATTCTATGAATTTCTATGTGAGAAGTAGGATACCAGATAAATATGGTGAATATCCATTGATAAGAGTTAGAAATGTGATAGAAGATATGAGTGGTGAGCTATTAATAGATCATCCTAGTAATAGAAGTGGCAAAATTTACATGCCAGAATATCCTATTTTTAATAGTAAAAAAATATCTTATGTTTATTACGATAAATCTTGTATTTACCAAGATGTATACATCAGGGATAATTTCTTTTATCATATTAATCCATATACTTTGAAAAACTTAGACAAGTTCTCGACAGATTCTCTTAAGTTTGATGGTTATTTATCATCTGGTGGTATATTCCCAGATATTTATGAACCTTTGGTAATTATGGATGATTATTCTTTAGGTATTTCTCACCAGACACCTTCTAATGGCTTACCAGCATATGGTGGTAAAGGCACCTTTACTAATAAAATTACTATGTCTAATCAAGGACTTCATGGTGATGGAATATTGAAATATATTACATCAACAGCTCATAGTAAAGATTTCTTATTTTTCCCAGATTCTACAATAGGAATAGCTGATAGCTATATAATAACAGAGCGCACTACTGGAGTGCAATATCCACCTGTAAGTATTGAAAATGCTAAAATTTCTTGGTATCCTAAAAATGATTATATGGCTATTTATACTCAAGATAAACCAGCTATTGCATATAAAGAAAAAGTTGTTTTCAATGGTATTTTAGATTATAGTCCTTCAAGTCTTTTAGCAAATGGTAAGATAGAATTTCTGAATGCTATAATGACCAGTAAACGTTTTGTCATGAAAAATAGAGTTTTTAATACAGATACTTGCGATTTTGTATTAAAAACTTTTGATCTCAATGAGTTAGCTTTAGAAACTAAAATCTATAAAGGACATGTAGACTTTGATCAAAGAAAAGGAACTTTCGAGACTGCTGGTGATAGCTCCATGATACGTTTTCCTGCTAATGAATATATCTGTTATATGGATAAATTTGATTGGTATATGGACAAAGAAGAAATTGATTTCTATACAACTCATCATAATGAAATAGATTACACTCACACTGCAATAAGAGATTTGGTAGATATGGACCTTAGTGGTTCTAGATTTGTTTCTACTCATCCAGCACAGGATTCACTCGCATTTATTGCTGGCAAAGCTAAATATAATATTAAAAATAAACAAATAATAGCATATGAGGTTCCTTTCATAAAAGTAGCAGATGCAGCTATTTTCCCAAAAGATAGAGTTGTCAATATTTCAACAGGTGCTGTTATGCAACCATTAGAAAATTCTACAGTTTTAGCTAATTTAGATACTAAATATCATATTTTGCACAATTGTAATATTTGGATTTATGGTAAAAAAAGTTATTCTGGTAAAGGCCAATATGAATATATAGACCAAAATAAAAATTCTCAAATAATCAATTTTGATAAAATCACAGTAAATAATAATTTGCAAACTACTGCTACTGGCAAAATTTCTGATAGTATTAATTTCACACTTAGTCCCTATTTTTTATTTGCTGGCAATGTTTATTTATCGGCTCCACAAGAATTTTTAACTTTTGATGGTGGAGCGAAAATATCACATACTTGTGATACTCTGCCCAAACAGTGGATAAAAATCAATGATATCATTAATCCTAATAATATTCTGATTCCTATTCCTCCACAACCCAAAAATATAAATGGTGATATTATCTTTGCTGGATTATATTTCTCTAGTCAAGGAGTAGCAGGTGTTTATCCAGCTTTTTTAACAAAAAAATTATATGGGGGAGATGTAGAATTAGTCTCATCTAATGGATTTTTACGATATGATGAAGTGTCTGGAGAATATCAAATAGCTTCTAAAGAAAAACTTGATGGTATTACTAAAAAAGGAAATTATCTGAGCTTAAATACAAAAACTTGTGATGCTGTAGGAGAAGGAAAATTAAGTTTAGGATCTAATCTAGGAAGAGTAAATATGGACTTCTATGGGAGAGTAGATTATAAAAAATCTGACCTCTCCACTACTATCACTGCTAATTCTACTTTAGATTTCTATTTTAATGAAAAAGCACTTGAGATGCTGGCTAATGATATTTTAGCATCAGAATTAGAAAATCTAAATATTCAAGATGAGTTATTTTTGTCTTTCTTAGAGGAATCTCTAGATAGTGCTACTGCTATGAATGTTATTAATGATTTAAATCTTTATGGTAATATTCGAAAATTTCCCAAAGAGCTGACACATACTTTTGTATTTAATGATTTGACTTTCAAATATATACCAGAGACTAAAACATATATTTCTGAAGGTAGAATTGGCATTTCTATAGCTAATGGTACCCAAGTATATAAATATGTAAATGGCATAATTGAGTTATCACTTAGACGCAGTGGAGATAGACTGACTATTTATTTACAACCTTTTCCAAATGTCTGGTATTTTTTCACATACAGCAATGGACTAATGCAAGGATTATCATCTAGAAAAGAATTTAATGAACTTATCATAAATACAGAGTCTAAATCTAGAACTCTAGAGTCTAGTGGTCAAGAAAAAGGATATACTTATTACATAGCTACGACAACTACCAAAGATAGATTTCTTAAAAAAGTTTATGAAAATATAGAATCAGATGAATATTAAAAGAAAAATTTTGTAATAAAATATTAATTTTGCAAAAATATTTGACGGGATGTAGCGCAGTTGGTAGCGCACTTCGTTCGGGACGAAGGAGTCGCTGGTTCGAGTCCAGTCATCCCGATTTGCCATCCTAGCTCAGCAGGTAGAGCAGCTCACTCGTAATGAGCAGGTCGTGAGTTCGAGTCTCACGGATGGCTCTTTGAATGAAAAACAGTTTTTGCAAATTTATAATTTAGAATTGTAGATTATAATAAAAATAAAGAGGGGGCAACTAAAGTTGTCCCCTCTTTATTTTTTCTAGTTTTATAACAGTTTATTTAGGTTCATAATGAGTTTCTTCGACATCTCCATCTTGATTATTCTCAAGCCACAATTCTTCTTCTTTTAATCGAAGTATTGTGAATGTGTCTGTTACTGTACCACCTATAGTATAAGTGATTTTTGTGAAAACTTCGGTTTGGTCATCATTAAATTCCCATGTACCACTACCAGTGATTACAATGGCTGTAGAATCCATAATAGCATAAGAATAATTTACTGTGCCATTGTCTTTGAATTCTAAAGTAGTTTGTTGATCAAAAGAAGACAGAGTTTGTTCTGTTCCATTAATATAAAGTCTAGTAAGTCTCCATTCATTGCATAGACGTTCAGTTCTTGATCTTAAACTTATTGCTGGACCTTCTTCGTAAGGTGAGCAACTTGTCAGCATTAATACGCTGGCTACAACTGTTAATAAAATTACATTTAGTTTTTTCATATATTTTTGTTTTTGGGTTTTTTTAATTTTTATTTAGGTATATAATGAATTTCTACAATATCTGTACTATCATTACCTTCGAGCCATAATTCATCTTCCATTAATCTTAATATTTTTGATGTGTCTTTTTGCACTACATTGGTACCTAATACGTTTGCCTCATAAGTTGTTATTATTTTTTCTTTATTATCAAAAAATTCCCAAGTACCACTAAAGACTACATAAACACCTAAAATAGGTACTGTAATAGAATATTCCCCACCTTTTTTAAATTCCACTGTAGTTTGTAATTCTGTCTCTGTTAAAGTGTTTTCTACTCCATTTGTTAATTTTTCATCAATTTTCCACTCGTTGCATAGACGTTCTTCTTTAGATCTTAGGCTAACGTTAGGACCTTCTTCATATTTACAACCCGTAAATATTAGCATTACTGCACTAATTAAAATTAAATTTTTTATTCTCATAATCAATTGATTTTTATTACATTGCAAAATTAATATATTTTTTTATATAATCCCTTTTTTTAAAAAATTTAATATTTTTTTTTAAATTTTTTAAATAATTTATTAAATATTAATCATATATAAAATAATTTATGTAATTTTGCTAAAAAAATAATTATGAAAGGAAAATTAATTTTAATTGCCATGATAGCTATAAGTATGTCAGCTATGGCACAAGAAGTAAAAGTAGAAACAGGTATTCAAAACATAGGTGGTGATAACAACCCGTGTTATATCGTTACTATTCCTAAGGCTAATGTAGATATTATCTCCGAAGCTTGGAAATCTGAAATGAAAAAAGCTAAAGCTAAAGTAAAAGGTAAGGATAAACAATTTGCTGATAATGCTATTTTACCAGATATTTCTACAAATTCTGTTGATGTTTATTCTAATTTTATTCAAGAAGACAGTACTGTTAAAATGATTGTTGCTTTTTCTATGGGAGGCATATTTTTAACTCCAGAAATTAATCCAGATGCCTCTAAAGCTGCGACAGATATGTTTCTTAATTTTGCTCAAAATGCATATAAAGAGCAACTAAAATCTGATATATCTTTGCAAAAACAAACTGTTAATGAAACTCAAAAGGATTTAAAAAATACAAATAAAGATGCAAAAAAATTAGATAAAAAAAATAAAAAATTAGCTAAAAAGATAAAGAAAAACGAAGAAGAAATTGAGAATTTAAACCAAAATGCTGCATCCAAAGAAACCCAATTACAAAGCGATGAAGAAAAGTTAAAAGATTTAAAACAGTCAAAAAAGGAAAATAAATAATTTAAATTTCAACAAACTTAAAATAAAAAAGGCGAGCTTAAACTCGTCTTTTTTATTTTATAAATCACAATTACAAGGAGCAGAAAAATAAATTTTCGTATTTGGTAAATACTTCGCCCTTATTTCTTTTTGATGTTTTAAAGAAATAACATTTAATCTTAAATTTAATTCTTTTAGTGTATTATTTAAATCCTTAATTTGCGGTGGTAATTCTGTTAAATAATTCTCTCCTAAATCTAATTTCTCTAAATTAACAAATTCACCTATCTCACTAGGTAAGTATTCTAACTCATTATGATATAAATTTAAATTTTTTAGCAGTGGTAATTCTTTTAAGATTATTGGGAAAGTTGTAAATTTATTATAACTAAGATCTATTTTTACTAAATTTTTGCAATTCACAATAGATGATGGTAAACTTGTCAGCTTATTTCTTTTAAGATTTAAAATTTCCATATTTTCTAATAAACCAATATCAGATGGCAACTGATATAATTTTTTATTTTTTAATATTAATATTTTAACACTTTGAGGATTTTGAAAAGCAAGTTCTAAATCTGTATAAATGCTATCCTTTTGTGCATAGAGACATACATTTATTGATACAATTAATATAAAAAATATTTTAAATTTTTTCATTTTTTTGTAAAATTACTAAAAGAAGAGTGATAACCATAATATATATTTTTTTATAAAAAAATGTATATTATGGTTTTTTAGTGATTATGAGCAATGGAAAATAATTTTATAAAATGTGGGAGGGGATGGATGGAAATGATTTTTTTTAAAATTTTTAAAAAATTTTAAAGGGGAGGGTAAGAAAATATTTAAATGTTATATATTAAATATGTTTTAGACATCAAATCGCTGTACCGCTCCCACGCCCGCCGATCCGACGCCGCCAAATTTAACAACCTCCCTGTGT